>DASPQI010000087.1:0-2202 GCA_035625045.1 Syntrophales bacterium
TGGCGGAAAAAAAACCGGAAAAGGTATGGGATAAGATCATAGACGGTAAACTGAAAAAATATTATGAGGATGTGTGCTTTTTAAACCAGAAATTCATCAAGGATACGGAAATTACAGTTGAAACATTGCTCAATAATATGATCGCAAAAACCGGTGAAAATATTGTTATCAGAAGATTTGTGCGATTCCAATTGGGCGAAGAATTAAAGAAGTGATTGATGGATAAAGCAGTTTACAAAAGGGTTCTTTTAAAATTGAGCGGCGAAGTCCTTATGGGGAAAAGTTCTTACGGGATAGATCCTGATGCCGTGTCAAGTATTGCCAGTGAAATTAAAGATGTTGTTCAACTCGGTGTTCAGTTGGGTGTAGTTGTCGGCGGAGGAAATATATTTCGCGGGTTTGAGGCAGATATGAGAGGAATGGATCGAACGTCAGCAGATTATATGGGCATGCTTGCCACAGTCATAAATAGCCTAGCACTTCAAAGTGCCCTCGAAAAACTGGATCTCGTGACAAGGGTTCAATCCGCCATTGAAATGAATAGGGTTGCCGAACCATTTATCCAGAGAAGGGCTGTACGCCATTTGGAAAAAGGGAGAGTTGTTATATTTGCAGGAGGAACAGGTAACCCCTATTTTACTACGGACACGGCTGCTACATTAAGAGCCATAGAAATAAAGGCCGATGTTATTCTTAAAGCAACCAAGGTCAACGGGGTCTATGATAAAGACCCTGTTAAATATGATGATGCGAAGATGTTTGAGAAGATTACATGTAATGATGTGCTGACGAAGCATCTTAAAGTTATGGATGCGACGGCTATTTCTCTATGCCGGGAGAATAATCTTCCCATAGTTGTTTTCAATTTACAGAAAGCTGGAAATGTTAAGCGCGTAATATGCGGAGAACGTATAGGAACAATTGTTAGAGGTTAAAATGAAGGATTTAATCTTTGAAGAATTAAATGCCAATATGGAAAAAGCGATACGCGCTTTTGAAAAATCCTTAAATAAAGTAAGGACGGGCAGGGCATCTCTGTCCCTTTTGGATGGTATCAAAGTGGAATACTACGGCGTTCCTACACCACTGAACCAGGTAGCCACTCTTTCCGTGCCGGAGAGCCGACTTATTGTCATATCTCCCTGGGATAACAGCATTATAGGTAATATTGAAAAAGCTATACAGAAATCCGACCTCGGTCTAATGCCGACAAGCGACGGTAAGTTGATACGTCTTTCTATTCCACCGCTGACTGAAGAACGCAGAAAAGAACTGGTGAAAGTTGTAAGAAAGCTCACCGAAGAATGTAAAATAAACCTGAGAAATGTAAGAAGGGATGCAAACGATCAATTAAAGTCCCTAAAAAAGGATAATGATATTTCTGAAGATGAATTTTATGCATACCAGGAAGAAGTTCAGAAAGTAACAGATAAATACATTGAAACGGCAGACAGCATCGTTGTTTCCAAAGAAAAAGAAATAATGGAAATATAGATTATATTATTTAGGAATAATGAATAAAGAGGGAGCCTTTTGGCTCCTTATTTGTTTTAAGGATGTTCTTCTCACAATATCCATTATAAACTTATTCACAAACGCCTCATGGCTTATTTTATATGTTTACCCTGATTCCTTGATATTTTTCTATGTGTATGTTAATTTAACAATGCAATTATTATCGATAGATGTCTTGAAAAAAGACTGTTTTTGATTCATGAAAAAAATTGATTATCAAAAACTTCCCCAGCATATCGCCATTATTATGGACGGAAATGGCAGATGGGCTGAAAAACACGCACTTGGAAGAATAACAGGTCATAAAAGAGGTACTAAAGCTGTGAAACTTACAGTCAGGGCCTGTCGAGAAATCGGTATAAAGTACCTTACACTATACGCTTTTTCTGTTGAAAATTGGCTTCGTCCGAAGGGTGAGGTAGAGGCTTTGATGGATCTACTGGGGAAATATCTACGATCAGAACTTAAAGAGATGATTGATCATGATATACGATTGACCGCCATAGGGAACATAAATGCATTAGAAGGAACCGTAAGAGAAATTCTTATGGAAACAATGAACAGTACAGCTCATAATAAAGGTATGGTTCTCAATCTGGCCTTGAGCTATGGGGGAAGAGATGAGATTATCGAAGCCGTAAAAGGTATATTGGAGGATAATTGGAATGGTAAAATCACCCGCCAGGA
>DASPQI010000088.1:0-2552 GCA_035625045.1 Syntrophales bacterium
TTGATCTCGCCGAGGGCATTATCCCTGCAAAGCAGGCGCAACATTTAATTGAGCTATGTTGGAATGTTGAGAAACTCTCTAACGCTGCGGAGATCGCCCAGGCCGGAGTGAAGAAGTGATCTAAACCACACGGTCAAAAATCGCTTCTGAGAAATAGGGGACATCGTTAAAATTGTCTTGGAGAGGGAATTTTCGTGGTAAGTGGAGGGCTCCTTCCTGTACTTGTCGATTTTGAGTTTCGGCAACATATACAATATTTCAGGGCGAAATCTTTAGACGTTTCTCCATACGGGGTAGGCAGGCCGTCCAGCTTCTTGTTCCCGCCACTTATTCCCACAAAATACAGACTTCAGTGTATTGACTGTTTCTACCGCCTTGGGTAACCTGATGGTAGGACATTTTGAAGCCGGCAGGAGCAGCGATGGAGAAGGTGCTGATCGTCGATGACAACAATCTTTTCCGCAATATGCTGCGAGACGTTTTACATTCTAAACTTCCCCATGGAATTTGAAATGACCTAACAGGCCGAACAAAAGTCCCGCATAGCAAAGAGACTCAAACCCGGATGGTTATAAGAAAGGCAGGAAGGGAACACATGAAAGGAGGAGAATGTATGAGTGTCATGAAGCGAATTTGGTTATCAATTCTCCTTATTCCATTCTTTGTGACGATACAGTCGACGTCTCTATTGTCAGATGAGAAACAGGATTTGCTGAGCGGATCGGCCTCGGGCAATTTTTCTTTGAGGGGGACCAGGACTGCGATACTGATCATGGACTATCAGAACGAGATCATAAACCTGCTCCCTAAGAAGGACCAGTCATCTTTGCTGGAAAGAGTCAACACCCTACTGAAGGAGGCACGGCAAGCGCACATCCCGATTGTATATATTGTCATTCGCTTCCGGGAGGGCTACCCCGAAATCAGTGCACGGAACAAGCTCTTACGCGGCGTAAAGCCTTTGGGGTGGCTGCGTGAAGGCACCGTTGGAGCGGAGATACATGCTAGTATAGCGCCGAAGACCGGAGATATTACGATCTCCAGATCTCGTGTCGGCGCCTTCTACGCCTCCGAGCTGGAGGTAGTTCTGCGTGCTCAGAACATTGACACCCTGGTACTATGCGGTATCTCGACAAGCGGTGTCGTTCTTTCGACGGTCCGGTTTGCCGCGGACATGGACTATCAGCTCGTTGTCATCTCTGACGCCTGTGCCGATTTGGATGAAGAGGTACACCGAATGCTGGTAGAGAAGGTGTTTCCTTCGCAGGCTACGGTGATGACCAGCCAGGAATTCGTGAAAGCAATCGGAACGCAGCGATAATCTGCGAAAAAGTTGAGATCATGGGAAGGCCGGGCCTTTTGGTATGGCTACTGCGTTTCGGGGGTGAAACGGGATTGCGTGACCCATAAGGTGGCTTAAAGGTTTTGATTTCTGCCATCAATCCTCTGTTTTTATACTTCTGAAAATGTTTCAATTTGATCCTCGTATATTGAACCCGCACGCATGATTTCAATCGGAAATCTTCGACTCCCGAAGCATACCTCTGTTGTAGATAAGTAGGTGTAATGGTTAGCACCAAATTCCAAAGGGAAAATAATATCATCAGCCGATACCTGCTTATGAACTTTTCCTGTTGACACACGTTTCTTATTAGCTCATAATTCAGCCCATGAAGGCTAAGGCTCTCTCAGGAATATTATCTAAATGGGCCATACGAATCGTCTCCTCGAGTGAGTCATCCTTTGCCTTTTTTATATGTCTATTGGCACTCACCTTCGCATATCGGATTCAACTCATGATGGGCCTGCTTACAACCTCAGCACGGCCTTTCGATTTTAATCCTGCCTTACATCAGATATGGGCTTTGCTTGCTTATTTTCCCTATGATCTTGCGCTTGTCCTTGTCTGCTTTCTGTTATCATGGCTTCTCTCACGAGTGCAGTTTTTCAGCAAAAATAGCAAAACCTTCCCAATTCTAAATATTTCAGGATTTATTTTTCTGCATGTCATTTTGATCACTCTGGTTCTCATTCATGGAATTCATTTGCGCCTGCTCTTTGATGTGCAGACAGGGTTCAATTATTCTGTGATCATGGAGGCATCTTCAGGCATTTCCTTTACTGAAATATTAAAACTCATAGAGGCAAAAGATTATCTATATCTTCTCTTGCCGATCGGGCTTTTTTGGCTGGTTCTGCTCTCTCCATTGGTTTTAAGAATTTGGATGTTAAGAATTTCCTTCGTATGTATCATCCTTCTATCATTCATTTCCGTGGTTTCAGCCAACAACAAAAAGAACAAGGTTCCTGATGAGATACGGTTGAATCCTGCACTTTTTCTTCTTTCCGATGTTGCTGATCGCACGTTCTATAAAAACACCGCTGAAGACCGAACGACAAAGATGACCGATAAAAATCGGACAGGAATCAAACTCAATAGCCTCATGTACGCCCATCAAATTAGGCCGCTGAAATTTCTGCCGGCTAAAAATGCTCATCCTTGGAATATTATCTTTTTTATCATGGAATCGGTGGGGACTCGATACATATTC
>DASPQI010000089.1:0-4570 GCA_035625045.1 Syntrophales bacterium
GTAACATATCTGTCAAGCAAAGAATGTCAGTGTAAGACAAATCTGTCAATTTTCATTACGGGTTCTCATGTGGAGTAAATTTGGAAAAAAGAACGGTCTTTAATAAATTATATTTATGGGAGTACACTAGGGATATCTGCTGCTTTATTAATAATGATATCTGCGCCTGCTTCTAACAAGTCGTTTGCTGTTGAATATCCTGAAAGAACACCTATGGTTAAGGTACCTACATCTTTACCGATTTTAATATCCATGGGGTGATCTCCGACCATAGAAGAGAATTCAGGCGCCACACCGAGTAATCTGAGGGCCGCGATAAGGTGCTCGGGGTGAGGTTTGACATTGGGAATCATCTCCCTGGTTATGACAGTATCGCAGTGTTTTAGAATATCGGGAAAAATGTGTGTGACGGCCAATTCACAGTTTCTGGTGACAACTCCCACTTTTATATTGCGCTTTTTTAATTCGATAAGCATATTTCTTGTACCATCTATTAGTTCCCCTTTCTTTGCCGATTCGATTTCAATATTTGTAATCAGCTCGTTTGCTTGTTGAATGAATTTTTTTTCTTTTCCCGGGCAATTATGGGAAATTAATGCCTCGGCCGCATCGATCATCTCCAGGACGAACAGACTAGTCAAGCCGTTCACCGGGACCCGGTAACTTCCGATGAGGTTCATTACAGAATTTCGCATTTGTGTAAAATTGATATTCAGTTTTGCCAGTGTGCCGTCGAAATCAAATATAATAGCTCTTATTGGATTTCTGTTTTTCAAACGTTATATGTTTCCTTTATATATTTTTCCAGGCGATTGATACCTTCCTGTATGTTTTCAAGAGAATTTGCGTATGAGAAGCGCAAATAACCTTCACAGTTTTTCCCAAAGTCAATACCGGGAGTGACACCAACCCGTGCCTTTTCTAGAATGTCAAAAGCTGTTTTATACGAATCTTGAGAAAACGATTTTATATTTCCAAGCACATAAAAAGCACCTGTTGGTTCTACCTTTACGCCGAGTCCTATTTCCCGAAGTCGCTTAATTAAAAACTTTCTTCTTTCATTATAAATGTTTCTCATGCGAATTACATCACTGCCGGCTTCCCGCAAGGCAGCAATTCCACCCCGTTGAACGAAGGAATTAGCAGATATAAAGAGGTTCTGCAGCAGCTTCTGTATTGGTCTGATATATTGTTTCGGCGTAATCAGATATCCTAATCGCCAGCCTGTCATTGCATAGGCCTTGGAGAAACCATTAAGTACAAAAGCATTGTCTGTAAACTCAAGAATACTATGCTCCTTGTTCTCATACACAAGGCCGTGATAGATTTCATCGGAGATCACGGGAACTCCAAGAGATGCGATTTCCGCCATTCTGTCAGGTTGAAGTAGGTTTCCCGTCGGGTTAGAGGGTGAGTTTATCAAAATGCCTTTCGTACGATTAGTCATCTTTTCCTTTATAGCCTCGAAGGTGTATTGGAATCCCTCTTCTTCATAAACATTTAAGCAAACGGGATTACCTTCAAAAAACCTGATGAAATTGGGATAACAGGCATAATGGGGGTCTGAAATAATGATCTCGTCATAGTTTTCGAGTATCACCGCGAAGAGGATGAGCATGGCTGGTGAAGTGCCGGACGTTACAACAATTTGATCAGGTGAGATTGTCACATTATATTTATTAAAGTAATGCTCACAAATTGCTTCTCTCAGTTCAAGAAGTCCGAGACTGTGGGTGTAATGGGTCTCCCCGCTTCTCATAGCCCTGCAGCATGCCTCTCTGATGCACTCCGGTGTATCAAAATCGGGCTCACCAACTTCAAGATGAATTATATTTTCACCTCTCCTCTGCATCTCTTGGGCTTTTTCAAGTACATCCATGACAATGAAAGGAAGAATCTCAGATGCTCTTTTAGTTGTCATCGAATTAATTTACCTCACTTATTGAAGGTTGTATTGATGTGCTCCTTAGGGTTGAAGAGTCTTAAAAATTGGCGTCAACGTAAGTAGCTTTCTGATTATGCGTTGTCAATAAAAAAGAATTTGTTACTCTTGGTAACCTGTTATATATTCAGGTCCGAGAGTTCTTTTTATGATTCTTTTTCCGTGAATATCAGGCAATTCAAAATTAAGTACACTTTTAAAAAAATTCATTATGATATAGAAGGTAGCTCCCCAAAGGATTTCTTCATTACCTTGATTATTACGAATTATAAGACATGGAAATTCCCTAGGTCCTCTCCTGTTCATCTTCGACTGGTCTGAGGTCTCGACACTGTAAAGTCCGTAATTTTCATTATTGAAAAAAGCCTTAAGGGGAATCTCCACAATACTCTCAACCTCTGGATTGGGATGAAAACGCCATTCCTTTCTTACCAAACAGACAAGCGGAAAAATTGTCCTTTTGAAGAGAAGCAATGAGTAAGTAGGTAGGGGGCCTTGAAAAAATATGTTCCAGGGTCTGAGCCCGGTTTCTTCCCAAGCTTCCCTTGCGGCATTGGTCAGAAAAAGGGTAATAAGGCGGGAAGTATCAGGGTCTCTCATCTGCAGGTAATTAAATGCATTGCCGTGCAAAACGGGGATTAGTCTGCTTGTAATCAGAAACCGCAAATGAGGGTCTAAATTATTATTCAAGAGACCGCCCGGACAACTGAGGTCACCTGGCTGGGTAACTCGCGAGGAGCGCTTGATAAGCTGGAAAAAGAATTCACCGCCGTTATCTATCGGTGATTTCTCGTCGCACCTGAAGTGCAGAAGCAGCAGCACGCCTGCTGCAAAATGAGGTTCCTCAGTTTTGTTTGAAGATTGAACGAAATGCATTTTTTCCACGTAATCAAGCGGACATTTGCCAAGTTTCTCCACAATCAATGTGAGGAACTGTTCTTTATTCGACAGGCATGCGGCGTCTGATGTGATCATAATTCTTTTTTAGAGGATAATTTGTTCAATTTCATATTCATACCAGCATTTGAAGGGAAAAAAATCGATGAATCCACTATGCCCTCCGTATGCCTGTACTGAAAGTCTTAGATACTTATTACAACTTAATCCATAGATGTCATGAATAGGCACTATGGGATCATCCTTGGAAGCTATAATTGTAACAGGTATGGAAAGATCGTCAAAAATATTATCCAGCAAAGTATATTGATTAAAGTATTCCCGGTAACTGCAAAAATCCGGATAGTAGGGCATGATGGCTTCTGTAAGGCCCATGCATGTCTTAACTTTCAATATATCGGCAAAATTATATTTATCAGGGAAGAGTGACTGTTTTTTTCTTAAGGAATTTTTCCATTTGTTTAGGAAGTAGTGTCGATAGATCGGGAAGCTTTCATCTATTGATAATGTTGCTTTATAAGGATCAAGGGCAGGACTGATACAAATAACCTGCTTAAGGTTAGGGATTATCGAAAGTGAGTGCTTCAGTGCTATGCGAAGTGCAAAATTGCCGCCTAGGGAAAAACCAATGATGTAATAAGGATTTCCTTTGGACAGAAGGGAAATATTGCGAACAGCATGAAACGTCTCTTCTATGAGAGCTCCATGAAAGAGACCCTCGTTCAGGTGATGAGAGTTGCCATGATCCCTCAGGTTGAGCCGGAATATATCATAACCTTTATCATAAAGATATTTAGACGTGGACAAGATATAAGTCGAATCCGAACTACCTTCCCAGCCGTGAATCAACGTGATAAGCCCGGCACCGTGATTTTCAGGATGTGAAGAATGATTGCCAAGGAGACGGACGCCGTTTCCGCCATCTATGATTGTGTCTACTGCGAAGTCGGTAATGGGATGTCGACCTCGGGACCGAATCTTTAAACTGCCCAGAATAGTCTGTATGTGGGGATTTCTAGCCCATGGTTTGGGGATGAATTTCTCAGTCATGAGGATATTACAGATAAATATATATTGTTTATATTAAGCTCTGAGAGCTCACTGCATACTTTTTTTAAATACGGATGCACAAAAGCCCGGCTTGGTGCCAGGCTTTAAATAATCATGATGGTGGCGGTGCAGGGAATCGAACCCCGGACACTACGGATATGAGCCGTATGCTCTAACCGTCTGAGCTACACCGCCAATATATAATTACAAAACACATTTTTTAGGTTCTTAATAAACTTGTACGGGATATTTTGTCTAGTAAATTCATCCATATAAAAAAGGGACTATAAAATTAATATAAAAAACTAAAATTATTGTCAACCCCTATTGAGTCTTCTCTGGCGTGCTCATTTTATAAGAGACAATGACGCTTTTATCTGAGATAGAAGGACCCACAGATAGAACAAGGGCAAGCACAATCTCATTTTGTCCATCATTATCTATGTCCTTAAACTGATAGTCTGCTATATATCCGTTGATCTTTCTTGTTTTCCAATTTTCAATAAGTCCCAGACCATCCCATTCAAGATCGTATACCTCACTAGATGTAAAAAGCCTTACATTCTTGAAAAGTCGTCCTGCCGAAGAAATGTTTTTAGCGATGATGAGTTCCTTTTTGCCATCCTGCTTCATATCGATGTTCAAAATTCTTAAATTAATAAAGGTGGCCCTATTTTCATC
>DASPQI010000090.1:0-8267 GCA_035625045.1 Syntrophales bacterium
TTCGTTTCGATAATCTTTTTAAAAAGGCAAAAGAGTACCAAATGCCTGCAGTGGCCATGACTGACCATGGTAATATTTTTGGGGCTGTTGACTTCTATCAGCACGCTCAGAAATACGGCATTAAACCTATCATCGGTTGTGAACTCTATGTAGCCCCCAAAAGCCGTTTTGATAAGAATTCTCATACTACAGGAGAGAGTTCTTACCATCTTCTTGTCCTTGTCAAGGATATGCAAGGATATAAGAATCTTATGAAACTCGTAACAACAGGATACCTTGAAGGGTTTTACTATCGACCGCGAGTGGACAAGGAAATCTTGGGAAAATATAACGAAGGCCTTATCGGTTTGAGTGCATGTCTGCATGGTGAAATATCGAATCTCCTGTTAAAAGGAAATAAGGAAGCGGCCAAAAAAGTCGCCGAAGAATATAGAAACATATTCGGCAATGGAAATTTTTACCTGGAGATCATGGAAAACGGCCTGCCCGAACAAAGGATTGCGAATGCAGGGATCACCGAAATAAGTCGGGAGTTATCAATTCCTCTAGTTGCTACTAATGACTGCCACTATATTAATCGAGAAGACGCTGAGGCGCATGATGTCCTGGTGTGTATTCAAACCGGGAAGACCATCGATGATATTGACAGGATGAGGTTCAAGACTGATCAATTTTATTTCAGATCACCTGATAGCATGAAGCGGCTCTTTAAGAATATCCCTGAAGCTATTGATAACACAGTTATTATTTCGGAAAAATGTAACTTTAGTTTTAATTTTGGCAGTATTTCCCTTCCTAATTTTAAAATCAATACGGATGAATCACTTGACGAATATTTAACTAGGTTGGCTAGGCAGGGACTGAAAAACTTAATGCCGGTCCTTGTGAAAAGTAATCAAGAGGAAGGAATCCGACAAAAATATGAAAGTCGCCTTGAAGAAGAATTAGGAATTATCAAGGCAATGGGATTTGCCGGCTATTTTCTTATCGTTTCGGACTTTGTAAGTTACGCAAAACAGAGAAGTATTCCTGTAGGGCCGGGCAGAGGTTCTGCTGCCGGAAGTCTCGTCGCATATGCTATCGGCATTACCAATATCGATCCTATACGTTACGGATTATTTTTTGAAAGATTTTTGAACCCGGAGCGAATAAGCATGCCTGACATAGATATAGATTTTTGCCAGGACGGCCGGGACGAGATTATCAAGTATGTGACAGATAAATACGGCAGTGATAGAGTCGCACAGATCATTACGTTCGGTAAAATGCAGGCGAAGGCAGTTATCAGGGACGTTGGAAGGGCATTGAATATACCCTATGGCGAAGTAGACAGTATTGCGAAACTAGTTCCCAATATCCTTAACATATCTCTCGATATGGCCATCCAAAGCGAACCACGGCTTCAGGAAGAGGAGAAAAAAAATGAAAAAGTAAAAAAACTCCTTTCTTTGTCCCGATCTCTTGAAGGTCTGAATAGGCATTCCTCAACGCATGCGGCGGGTGTCGTTATCTCGGATGTACCTCTCGTAGATCGCGTACCTCTGTGCAGAAGTCCCAAGGACGAAATTGTTACGCAGTTTTCAATGAATGATCTTCAAATGATTGGGCTGACAAAATTTGATTTTCTAGGATTAAAGACTCTAACTGTTATCAAAAATACCCTGCAGTTTATAAAAGAGGGCAGGGGGGAGGAGATCAATATCGACAAAATCCCCCTTAATGATCAAAGAACCTATCAATTACTCATGAAGGGGAACACTGACGGTATATTCCAGTTGGAAAGCGCAGGCATGAAGGACATACTGATAAACATGAAGCCTGACTGTATTGAGGATATAATAGCCTTAATAGCACTTTACAGACCAGGGCCGATGAATATGGTTCCCGAATTTATTTCACGGAAGCAGGGCAGGACAAAGATTGTATATGAAGTTCCCGAGCTAAAAGAAATATTAAAGGAAACGTATGGCGTTATTGTTTACCAGGAACAGGTAATGCAGATAGCCAGTGCTATCGGCGGCTATACCATGGCTGAAGCAGATATTCTGCGAAAAGTCATGAGCAAGAAAAAACCTTCTGAAATGGAAAAAGAAAAACCCAAATTTCTGGATGGTGCCAGACAGAAAAATATAACGGAAAAGAAAGCAAAAAAAATCTGGGAACAAATGGAAACATTTGCAGAATATGGATTTAACAAGTCTCACAGTACTGCTTACGCCATGATATCATACCAAACCGCTTATTTGAAGTCCAATTATCCTGTTGAATTCATGGCAGCGCTTCTGACAAGCGAAAAAGATAATAGGGACAAGATTATCAAATACATAAACAGCTGCAAAGATATGGGTATTAATGTCCTTCCTCCCGATATAAATGAATCGCAAAGCGATTTCAGTGTTGCAGGTGAGCATATTAGATTCGGTCTGGCTGCTGTGAAAAATGTGGGTATTGGCGCCATTGATTCAATTATATCGGTCAGAGAAAACGAAGGTAGAT
Organism: Syntrophales bacterium; assembly: GCA_035625045.1. Taxonomy (GTDB): domain Bacteria; phylum Desulfobacterota; class Syntrophia; order Syntrophales; family UBA2185; genus DATKLL01. The sequence goes on from DASPQI010000090.1 coordinate 2,497, forward strand.
TTAAAACTTTTAATGATTTCTGTATTCTCGTTGACCTCAGGAAAATTAATAAGAGGATGATCGAAAGTTTAATTAAATGCGGTGCTTACGATTCACTAGGCTATCGTAGAAGACAGTTAATTAAATATTATGAAGGCATTGTTGATACTGCTCAGCGGCAGCATAAGGACAGGTCGAGCGGACAGACCAGTTTCTTTGACAATTTTAAGAGCGATAACGATGAAAATATAGATTCGTTCCAAGAGGAATCGATATTCGATGCGGTTGAGTGGGATCATCAGGAATTACTTGCTCACGAGAAAGAAACTCTCGGATTCTATATCACAGGTCATCCTCTTTTGAAATTCGCCGACAAACTCAGCTCCTTGGCTAATGTGGACACTTCGAGTATAAACGATAAGAAAGATCGTGAGGGGGTAATTTTTGGCGGTGTCGTCAGCAACATTCGTGAGGTGACAACGAAGAAAAAGGATACTATGGCTTATGTTACCATTGAGGATCTTAAAGGATCAGTTACCGTAATTTTCTTTGCGGATATTTATAAGAGTGCTTATGGTCTTCTTCACAGCGATGAGCCTGTTCTTATTAAAGGCACAATAGACGCTGGTGAAGAGGGGGTTAAGGTTATCGCTTCTGAGTTTGTTGGCCTCGTTAATTCAGGAGAACAATCTTATAACACCGCGCACTTTTTTATTGATGCAACAAAATCATCTATCGAAGATATCGAGTCTCTGAATATTTTGTTTAAAAATCATAGAGGTAAATGTGATGGTTTCATTCATATTCTCAATGGAAAAAGTGAAGTAATCATTTATCTAGGGAAGGAATGCAGGCTTCAATTAACTGATGAGCTTAAAGAAGAAGCAGATCGCATACTTGGGTCAGTTTCGACTAGATATGGGTATAATGATTATTAATGTAATTCATCAGTTATAGTGATAATATTAAGTAATACTTTAATATCGGATAATGAAGTATCGAGAAAGGACGTATAGGAATAAAGTATCAGATAATAGTCTTATATCATTTAATGTCTGCGTTCGTGAAACGGATCTTTTTATACGTTCAGACAAAAATCTTTTAGATGCTGCACTTCGCTCTGTCTATAAATATCGAGGATATATAGAATCTTATATAAAACATCATCCTGATTTTTTAACATCCTTAAATCCCATTACTGATGATAAATTTGCTCCGCCTATTGTACGGGATATGCTGAAGACCTCCAGTATGGTCGGTGTTGGCCCCATGGCCTCGGTTGCAGGGGCAATCGCTGAGTATGTGGGAATTGATCTTCTTGATTCGTCCTGCAATGTTATCGTTGAAAATGGTGGTGATATTTTTCTAAATTCAGAATCTGACATAACTATTGCGATTTTTGCCGGAGATTCACCTTTGAGCTATAAACTCAGGCTACGCTTGAAGTCGGAGCAAATGCCAATGGGTGTATGTACATCATCCGGAACGGTTGGACACTCTCTAAGCTTTGGAAAAGCAGACGCCATTTGCGTATTGTCAAAATCTGCTACGATGGCTGATGCAGCTGCGACTGCTGTAGGTAACCTTTTAAAAAATAAATTTGATATTGAGAGGGCTCTAAAAAAAGGGGTCGAGATAGAAGGTGTTGAAGGTATCGTAATAATTATGGGAGAAAGTTTTGGAGCGATTGGAGAGGTCGAACTAATCTAATAGATATCAGGTGTATTTAGATATCATAATAAGTTTACATAACATATCTTATAAGACGTAAATGAAACAAAAGATTCTTTATAAACCTTCCTCAACCAATTGATTGACCAGTTGAATTTGCCTGTCAGTCAGTTTTTTTGGTACATTTATTGTAATCTTCACAAATTGATCACCCTTACCTGTGCCCTTCAATCCTGAAACGCCAAAACCTTTCATTCTAATTTTTGTGTTGTTTTGAGTTCCGGGTGGAACCTTGATTCTTTTAGTGGTCCCATCAAGGGTTGGGACATCAATGCTGGTTCCAAGAACAGCTTGTGTAAAATTAATTGCCTTTTCGATATATATATCATTTCCATCTCTGGCAAAAATTGGATGAGGAAGAACATGAATATTTATATATAAGTCGCCTGGTGGACCACCGTCAACACCGGGAGCGCCCTTTCCAGCTAACCTCAGTTTCTTTCCAGAATTGATGCCGGGTGGAACCTTAAAACTTATTTCATCGATAGTGTCTGCTTTTTGCAGGGCTAATTTCTTTTCTGCACCAAAAACAGATTCTTCTAATGTAATTGAAAGGTTATATTCAAAGTCCTGGCCTTTTTGGGGCTGGTGTGCAAATCTATGCCTCTCTCCCTCGAAAATATCGGAAAATGATCCGCCTTGAGTGAAAGCAAACCCACCTCCCCTGTCAGTTCTGAATGTTCTGGTCCCTGTTCCTCCCAAGTCCCCAAAACCAAAACCTCTTAGTATATCGTTCAGATCAAAACCTCTAAAGATATCTTCCTGCGTATACCTCTGCCTGAACTGGTCAGCAGAACCGAAAGTATCATATTCCTCGCGCTTTTTAGGATCGCTGAGGACGGCATAAGCCTCGTTGATTTTTTTAAACTTTTCCTCCGCCGTTTTATTGTTGGGATTCTTGTCAGGATGCCACTTTAGGGCCAGTTTTCTATAGGCCTTTTTGATCATCTCAACATCTGCGTTTTTTTCCACACCCAATATTTTGTAATAATCTTCTGCCATATAAATATTACTTAAAATTTATCATTTTTCTTACAATATCCATTTCTTCTACTTTGTCAAGTCTGGAGCAAGCAGTTTGAATTAACAATACAACTATTTATTACGGTGAGAAAGTTTTAATGAGTTTTTTGATAAAATCTAGATCCAGGTATGTAGTTATTAAGTGAAGCATTTAGAACTTAACTTTGTTTACCTGAATTCCCGTTTTTATGCTTCCCGCCCCATATGAAAGGCTTTGAGGTTTCCGTCGGCAGCTTTCTTAGAGAATGATTTAAGGATTACGTGTTCCCAAAGCGGCATATCAATTTGTAAATAGAGTGAAAGAACGCCTAGGAGCGCAGTGTTTTCCATTCTGACATCTCCTGCCTTTGTTGCTATATTATTGGCATTGACAACCTTCACAAAAGGGAAGATTTTTTCCAAGAGTTCAATTATGTTGGTAGGGTATACGGCATCGCCAAGATTTACCGAAGGTGGATAGAGTTCTTTTTCATTAACGATAACAGTGCCATCCGTCTTCATAAAATCAAGATAACGCAGGGTCTCCAATTTTTCAAATGATAGCAGGATGTCCACATCACCTTTTTTAGCTATCGGCGAATAAACCTTCTTCCCATACCGGACATGACTGGTTACAGATCCGCCCCTCTGGGCCATCCCATGGACTTCGCTTTTTTTGACATCTATACCGGATTCCATCATAACGAGGCATAATATATCACTAGCCCGCAATATTCCCTGTCCACCCACACCTGCCAGCAATATACTCTTCACATCATCGTTGTTTACATGCATGAGATTAATCAACCTCAACAATAGCGCCGACCTTACATATCTGCTGACATACGGTACAGCCATTACAATGGTCGCTGTCAATAAATGCAATACCTTCCTGCTTTTTCACATTCTTTTTCACCGTTTCTTCTGTCATATCTTCAAACCTCATCCACGAGATTGGTGGACAACCCAAGTTTAAACATGATTTGCAGCCGATGCAGATGCTCGAATCAATTGCCAGAGGTTTTCGCTTATTACTTAAATTTCGCTTGAATAATACGCAGGACCTCCTTGATATTACGACAGAAGGACCAGATTTTGATAATTCTTTCTTTATCACTTTACTTATTGCTTTTATATCATAGGGGTCTATTACGTTTACACTGTCAATACCCAGCGCAGTAGCGAGAGTCGCAAAATCCAGCTCTTTTGTTTTTTCTCCTTGAAGGGTGTAACCGGTTGCCGGATGCTCCTGCATACCCGTCATGGCAGTTGTCCTGTTATCACATATAACAATGACTGCATCACTTTTGTTATAGGCCATATTTAACAATGGTGTTATACCTGAATGAATAAACGTAGAGTCACCGATAACGCCAACGACCTTTCCCTTTCCTTTATCCTTCAAAGCCTTACTCATTCCATGTGCCATACCTACGCTTGCACCCATACATATACAGGAATGAAGACCTTCCAGAGGTTTCATATAAGATAGCGTATAGCATCCGATATCACCTGTGACAAAGGCGTCCAGTTTCCCTAGTACATAAAATAACCCTCTATGAGGACATCCGGGACAAAGATTAGGAGGCCTGGGTGGAATTGATACGTTCGGCAAACTGACGACCTCAGTTTTTTTACCTTTTATGGCCTGCTCAATCACGCCGGGATCAAATTCGTTTGTATAAGGAAAGATATCCTTGCCGATTACTTTAATGCCCAATGCAGTGACCTGCTCTTCTATAAATGGATCGAGTTCCTCGATGACGTAGAGTTTTTTAACTTTCGAGGCGAATTCCCGTATCAACTTGGTAGGTAGCGGATATACCATACCAAGCTTTAAATGGGAAAAATTGGGAAAGACATCTTTTGCATAATTATATGGCATCCCAGCGGTAACGATGCCGACTTCGGGATCATTCATTTCCATCTTGTTTTCAGAGAAATTTTCAGCAAATTCTCTGAGTCTTTGCAGCCTATTTTCAACTTCTCTCCTTCTTGCACGAGCGTTGATTGGAACCATAACATATTTTGAAGTATTCAAGCGGATAGTTGTTCGATCCTCAGCAGCTGATGGTTCTTCCAATAATACAATGGATTTTGAATGGGAAACACGTGTCGTCGTCCTCAGAAAAACAGGAGTATCAAATTTTTCACTGATATCGAACGCAATTTTTATGTACTCTTTCGCCTCTTGGCTATCTGCAGGCTCAAGCATGGGTATCTTTGCAAATTTCGCATAATTTCTATTATCTTGTTCGTTTTGTGAACTATGCAGAGACGGATCATCTGCTGTAATAATAACGAGGGCCCCGTTTGTGCCTGTATAACTTACAGTAAAAAGTGGATCAGCAGCAACGTTAACACCGACATGCTTCATGACAACCATAGACTTCGCACCCGCTATTGCCGCACCGATGCCCACCTCAAGGGCAACCTTTTCATTTGGAGACCATTCAGCGTAAACGCCGTCATACTTTGCGAAATTCTCAATGATTTCAGTGCTCGGGGTTCCCGGATACCCTGATGCGAAGCGAACACCATGTTCATAAGCGCCTCTTGCGATACTCTCATTTCCCGACATTAATGCCTTCATGTGTTCTTTTAGTTCTCCTGAAAATTGCAAATCATATCAACTAATTCAACTAATGATAGATATTTTTCGTTTTAAAATGTGCTTCATGGAAGGATCAGAAGTTTTATCCAATGCTTTTTTATAATATTCTAATGACTTTTCTTTGTTATTCATCTCTTCATAAATCCTGGCCATATTTCTGTATGTTATTCCTTCAAAGCTTCCGTCGACTTTTGAACTTGCAGCCTTTTCAAATGAATCCAGGGCATTCTTTAAGTCTTTTTTCGATTCGTAACAGTACCCCAATCCGGTATATGCAAGGGCTTTTAGATCACTTCCATCTGTTACTTCTTTAAGAAATTCAGTATATGCATTTATTGATGATTCAATATCACCGAGATTGTAGTACATATTTCCCATCTGATAATAAACCATCATGGCAGCTTTGGATCCCGGATACTGTTTTATAACGTCTCTGTACATATTC
>DASPQI010000091.1:0-6234 GCA_035625045.1 Syntrophales bacterium
TATATTTTCACTGAGCCCCGGCAGGCCGGGACGCAGACAGCAGATACCCCTAACAATGAGATCGATGCGCACGCCGGCTCGGGAGGCCTCATAAAGTTTACGTATTGTCGCAGTATTGATGAGTGCATTCATCTTCGCAATGATATAACCGGGCATCTGGGGGGTTGACTTCTTAATTTCCCGTTCGATGAGTCGATGAATTCCGTCCTGAGTCGTAACGGGTGAGATCATGAATACGCGGAACATTGATGCCACCATGTCCGGGTTTAACATATCACTGCTTGTCCATGAATTGAAGCCGGTGAGAAGGTTGAACAATGCCGAAACATCATGGCCAAAATCCGGGTCGCATGTCAGGAGGCCGAGGTCTGTGTATGTCTTCGCCGTAACCGTGTTGTAATTTCCAGTTGAGACGTGCACATACCGGCGCAACTGCTTTCCTTCACGCCGCACGATAAGGGTCGCCTTGCAGTGTGTTTTCCACTGAACAAACCCAAATACAGAATTCACACCGGCTTCATCCATCTCTCGCGACCAGTTGATGTTGTACTTTTCGTCGAATCTGGCTTTTAACTCCACAACCGCAGTCACTTGCTTGCCGTTCTCAGCCGCTCGCCTTAGCGCAGCTATGACCGGTGAGTCTTTTCCAATTCGGTATAGTGTTTGTTTTATCGCAAGCACATCAGGATCATCGGCGGCCGTGTTCAGCAGATCCATCACTACAGCGAACGAGTCGTACGGATGGTGCAGGAGCACATCCCCTTCCCGGATTATGGAAAAGACATCTTTGTCGGATGTGAACCGTTTAGGAATTCGGGGATTAAAAGGAAGATCCTTGTGAGGGATACCGACGGGAAGCTCATGCAGAAAGAGAAAATCACATATATTGATCGGACCGTTGATTTCATAAACGAAACGCTCCTCGATGCCAAGCTGCCTTGTGAGCAAATTGAGTATTTTCTTCGGAACTTCGGGACTTATCTCGAGCCGGATGGCTATCTTGTTTGAGCGATCCTTGATTACGGCCTCAATAGACTCTAGAAGATCCAAGACTTCGTTCTCGTGCAGATCATAGTCGTAGTTTCGTGTAACGCGCAGGGTAATGACGTTCTTGATTTTCATTCCTGGAAACAGCCTGTGTATATAATGACTAATGAGATCTTCGAGCAGGACGAATCTTTGCCCTTCCCCTTCTTCCTTCAGAGAAATGAGCCTATTTAAGATGGAAGGCACTTCAACGAAGGCAAATGCCTGCGGCTTCTTTATCCCAGATGCTTCCTCAAAAATGACCATGAGGTTAAGACGTAGATTGCCCAGATACGGAAAAGGGTGCCCGGCATCGACAGCGAGCGGGGTTAAAACAGGGAACACGTGCGCTTCAAAATATTCTTCAAGACGCTTCGTATCTTTCTTGTCGAGCTCATCGATGCGGAGAATTGATATTCCAGCATTCTCGAGTTGTGGCAGCACCTCATCCATGAAGCATTTGTACTGTTTGGTTACAAGTTCCCGGACCTTTTCTGCAATATCGTCGAGTTTCCGTCGGGGCATCTTTAGGCTGGGATCTATGTCTACAACGTCCAGTTCAAGAATGCGGTAAAGCCCTCCGACGCGTACCATAAAGAACTCGTCAAGGTTCGAACTAAAAATAGAAGCAAACTTGAGCCTTTCAAGAGATGGATTAGACTTATCCTGTGCCTCTTCAAGTACCCGATTGTTGAACTCAAGCCATGAAAGTTCTCGATCCAGATAGAGTGAAGGATCGTCAAGATTGATTTGCTCTTGTCGCATCTGCGAATCTGATAATTTTTCCTGAGGCAAGCTTACCTCCTTGTGATGAGCTTATGTCTTGATGTAAAATACAATCAATGATAATAACCGAAAACAGGTTAACTTAGTAACGTACTTTCCCACCTCTGAAAAGAAAATATGAAATTAAGTAAGTAATTTACCAACCTGAACATCCCTGTTAAAAACTTCCTGAAACAACACGGATTGCTTTCGTACGGCCCACTTCGTTAAAGAAAGTTCTTTGGAGCTGTTGAGATCAAGTATAAGACTATCTTTTGTAGTGGAAACAACCATGTTGTCGACTCTCCCCACATGTTCGAAATCAATCGCGTCTGCAAGCCTGAGAATTGCGGAAAGCTTTTTTACCCGCTCCCGGTCCCCTTCAGAAAGAGAAATGTAGTTCTCATGACGTAGTTTCGGAAACGACTTGTTATGGTAACGCGCTACATTGGCTACAATTTTTTTTTGCATTTGCGTCAGACCTACTATCGGAGATGCGTTGATAATATATAGTGAATGTTTATGATGATCGGTTATATTTATAAATTGGCCGATGTCGTGAAGCCATGCTGTTACAGAAAGAAGCAAACGATCATCATTATTAAGGCCATGAAGATCCTTGGTTGCGTCAAAAAGCTGCTCGGCAAAAGCGGCTACTGTCTCAGCATGTTTCTCATCAAAGTCATACTTTCGCCCGATGACGCGAACTGACTGGAGGATCTGGTCATGTAAATGAACATAGTTGGTGCCTGCAATTTCTTCCGCCAATTCGATCAAGATACCATCTTTGATGGATACACGAGGAATCATTAATTTCGAAAGACCAAACTGTTTAAGCAAAAAATCGAGAACGACCGCGGCAGGAAGAATGACATCCGCCCGGTCAGGCCTCAGTTTCATATTAATGACACGATCCTCATAGCCTGTAGACTGCAACTCAGCCAGAATCTGCTTTACCTCTTTGGTGTATAAGAATTCATCACTGCGTTTACCGAGCAACTGTTTTCTCAGTTCTCCAAGTACCTCAACACTTCCGCCTGTGCCGACGCAAAGGTCGAATTTCCTTCTTCTAATCTTGGTCTTAATGAAACGGCGGGTGGGCTCAAGATAGTCACGTACCAAGGAGGCGAAACTTGTCATATCCTGATTTTGATTGCCAAACATTTGCAGAAGGCGGACGCTCCCCATTCTGAAACTGTTGGTAGTTGAAACTTGGCCATCTTCGAGAATGATGACTTCGGCACTACCCCCGCCCATATCAACCAGGATGGCATTTTTATTCTTAAGATTGACTCTCGAGTCAACCGCTCTGCGTATAAGACGCGCCTCTTCGTCACCGTCGATAGGCCTCACCTCTATTCCAGAAGCTGCGGAGATCTCGTTTATCATGTCAAGTCGATTGTGGGACTCTCTTAGGGCGCTGGTTCCTAGAGCCCTGATCCGGTCAACGTGATGCTGATCGATTAAGGAACGGAACTTCTTGAATGCTTCAATTGAGCGCTGGATGGTCTGGGGTGAGATCACGCCGGTGGAAAAAACATCCTGACCGAGGCGAATAGCTTCACGGCAATAGCACAGTTTCCGAGGGACCTTCTTATTTTCTACTGAAGCTATGGCCATACGAATGGCGTTTGACCCCACATCGATGGCAGAAATGACAGGCATATTTAACACTCAATCACGAAGTAATAATACAAATTTATTTTATAACATTAGATTATGGGAGGCAATATCATATATAAGTCAGGCCATCAGTTCATCCTATTTTCCGTCCTTATAGAAATCATAAAGGTCCGTGCAGCTATCTTTCCATAATCTAGTGTTTTTATAAGTATTTTAGGAAGAATCGGCAAGAAATTCCCTTCGACAATATCTATTATAAATAGATTTTATTAAAATTTGATGATTTTTTTGTTAAGAAATTGTGACGAGCAGGGAACGGGCTTGTGTAAGTCTCCTCTAAAATGCCGCAGGGAAGTAAAAAATGAATTAGAACACTTGTGTGTCAAGATAAGCAATCTGGGACCTGTTAAAAAAGGATCGCTCCGGTTTGAAGGCGAAGATGAAAAAATAATCTCTCATTGAGGAAAGCTAGACAAAAAAAGTTGCTTTAATGCCATAACAAGCGCTTTTTACCCCAGATTCTTTGTCGCAGCACGGTCTTCCTTGTGGCCTTTTTTTATTGGGGCCTATTCTCAATACAGGGAGTGAACTACAGGCTTTATTTCTTTAAATTGAATAATATACATTAGCAAAAATACTTTCTGATTTTTCGACATCACTCTTATCCACTAATAGGCGGATGCCGGTAGCAAACAAGCGCATGATGAATGCCGCCGCAGTCATCATCGGAGATAACAGCATTCACTCCGTTGACTATCAGAAAGCTTCTTGCGAGTTCTGCTTCGTGCCTACTCGAATAAGTCTTTATACTGACCAGATCAACATATTCTTTATGTGATTCAGGCGGCAGCTCCGGAATCAAGTCAACCTCACAATCCGCGCAAATGAGAAAGCCTTCTCTATATTCCATTTTGCATTTTGGAATACATTAAGGATCAAACTATTTATTCTCGTTATCCAATACCCCCGATGTCATAGCTCTGAAGACAATCAGGGAAATACCTGCAACTAATAGAGCTTCTCTTTATATGATATAATTTTACATGGGATTAATTCATCTTCATTAAATGAATATACCGCACACATCCGATGGTATCCATCTGCTATAATAAGCTTCCTTAAACCCTCGTCCCTGACCAATAATACTGGTGATAACGGCTTCCCTCTTTTAATTTTATCTTGATCCTTTTTTACATGTGAATTACTTATTCCTAATAACGATAATTCAGAAGCCCTGAACATATCCTTTGCTTTAAAAAAAACAACAGACGCTTTTTTCAATTTATTTACAATAGACCCTGCTTCCTTATTGTCATAAATGAGTTCCAAATATGATTTCGCGGCGGGATAATCTTTTTCCTCAGGCTCCGGTAGCCATTTTATTTCAGTTTTATTAGCCATTTGATGATCCTCCGAACTCTTTTATTGCAGAAGATTATCATCAATATCGATTGAAATCTACAATGAATTGATGAAATTGGGTGAGATGAAGAGGAAGTTGCTCACGCGAATTCGTGAGATGGAAATACGATCTGTCTTTTATTGCGTTTTAATCCCGGATTCAATGAACCGGCGCAACGATCATAGGCGTTGATTATATTTGTTATTCAGATCAGTGTGGTTCGTTTAGACTGCGGACCATCGGAAACATGCAATTCTCTCTTTTGCAACTTTTGGTTATACATTTACTTCTATTCTTTCAAACGTAACAGCCGTCGACCCCAGATGGTGAGCCACACGACTACGACTGCCAGCAGCAGGACGCCAAGCTTGAATGCGACGATACCCCAGAGCCACAATGTCTGGTAAGTCTGCCAAGTGAGTCCTTCTCCCATGAGTTTAAGCATCCAGTCTGGCTGTCTGGACATAATGAAAAGATACAGGAGCCACTGTAGCGTTATAAAGCAGTAGACGATCAGAAGTGTCCACCACCCTGCCACCGCCGCTGCACGTACTCTCTTCGTAAAAAGATCCATCAGATTCCTCCTTTCTAATCTACGTCCAGACTTTTAATTATGCTCTACTGGTAACCAAAATTGTCACCGTGACAACCACACCTTTAACCGATCATATGTCTCCGGCTATCTTTCGGGTTCGATATGCATCATAATCGGGTACAAGACGATCATAATCACCATCCATCAATGGGGAGGAGATCATGAAATCGGCAGAGGCGCGATTACAAGCAATAGGAATGTTCCAGACGACAGCCATGCGCAAGAGCGCCTTGACATCAGGATCGTGAGGTTGAGGTTCGAGTGGGTCCCAGAAAAAGATGAGAAAATCAATCTCACCGTCGGCTATCTTTGCGCCGATTTGCTGATCACCGCCCAATGGTCCACTCTGGAGTTTGTTAACTTTGAAGCCAAACTCTTGTTCCAATATCCCGCCAGTGGTTCCTGTCGCATATATCTTGTGGTGAGCCAAGAGCACTCGATTGTATTTTGCCCATTCAACCAGATCACGCTTCTTGTTGTCGTGAGCGACGAGAGCTATCTTCTTGTCGTGTTCCATGGCGATTTTTTTATGGCTCATTCAAATTCGTCCTCGTCAATGCGATAGATATTATTTTGCTTGGGCGGATCAAATCCAAACAATGAAAGATGAATTAAAGTTCCATTGAATCCATTAGAACGGAGGGCAAAGATGTTTAGTTATCACTCTCGTGAAAAAACAAGAAATACCTTTTCCTACCGAGAATGCTTCTCAATACCCTATAATTTCCTCAACCTTCTTACTCACAAATATATGCAGAAATGTCTTCACACGAGCCTTCTTTTTCAAATCATAAAGGATGCTCGTGTAAATAGGAGTTATTTC
>DASPQI010000092.1:0-22437 GCA_035625045.1 Syntrophales bacterium
GGTTGTAAACCATGTCACCAATTTGAAACATTATCGCTCTGAGCATATACGGCTTCAGAAGCTCATTAATGATCCCGCACTTAAAATGTCTGACCTTTCCAAGGTTATCCTGGTTGATCCGATTCTGACCGCGAAGATTCTAAAAATGGCGAACTCCCCTTATTTCGGCATACCGCACAAGATCAATTCAATCAACCATGCCCTGATGATCCTTGGTCTCCAAAATATTATGAACATCCTTTACCGGGAAGGATTGCTCCAGCTATTTCAGGCAGGTTCTCCGGAGCAGGAAGAAGCAGTTGCGGCTCTTTGGAAACACTCGAACATCGTTTCCATATGCGCATCAGGTCTGTGTGACCTCTTTGAAGGATTAAATAAGGGGACTCTCTTTACGCTGGGCATTATTCATGACATCGGTAAACTCATTATGTTAGGGTTACCTCAGGTCCGTAAACAGGAGGCTTCCTTGCAAGGGAAGTATCCGGCAAGTGTTTCCATTTATGACGAAGATCAATTTTTAGGTATTAATCACGCAGTCATCGGGCAGATTGCACTGGAACATTGGAATTTTTCCGAGTTGATGATCAAGGCGGTCGCTATGCACCATGCCCCGGCCTTCGCATCCGCCAAAGCTCTGGGATTGGATGAGGAGCAGCAAAAATATGTAACGATCATTTTCATCGCCGATCAGGTTGCTAAACTCTTTGCCGGCAGGGAAACCGGCACCATGCAGGTATATCCGCTTCTTTCATCCTACCATCCTCTCATCGACAGAAACAGACTTATAAATAAAATTATGGATGTGAATTTTCTTGCCCAGATACGCGAGGCGGAGACAATTGCCGTCTTCGAACATAAGGGCAAGTCCGCTAATGCGGCTGCAGGTCCGAACAGAATGCGTCAATCCGTGGCATCCAATCATGCTGGTTTAAAGGCGGGCGCCATGACGAGTGATACCCCGGCGACCGGCATGACATCGGATTCAGTACGCAAGATCGGCCGCTATGAAATTATCAGGGAGCTTGGCCACGGTGCCATGGGGACGGTTTATCTCGGCAGAGATCCGCTGATCAACCGCGAGGTCGTTATAAAGACACTGCGTCATCAGGATGCAGATGATGAACAGGCGGCAGAAGCCAAAAGCCGTTTTTTCCGGGAGGCTGAAGCCCTCGGCAAGCTTTCTCATCCCAATATCGTCACGGTCTTTGATGTCGGGGAATATGAAGGCGCCACCTATATGGCCATGGAACTCCTTGACGGATCAGACCTCATTCCTTATTGCAAAAGAAATAACCTTCTCCCTGTTCACGATGTCATTCGCATCATTTCATCCGCGGCCATTGCTTTGCACTTTGCCCATGAGAACGGTGTTGTCCACAGGGACATCAAACCGGGAAACATACATATTCTGAAAAAAGGGGATGTCAAGATCCTGGATTTCGGCATCGCCAGGGTAGTGGAAACTTCCAAGACGCATACCGGCATAATCATCGGCAGTCCGAGTTACATGTCACCCGAGCAGGTGGAGGGGCAGAAACTGGACGGTCGGTCGGATATTTTTTCTTTGGGTGCTGTTTTATATGAATTATTGTCCGGTGAAAGGCCATTTAAAGGAGACAGCTTGACATCTCTCCTTCACCAGATAACTGCAGTCCAGCCTGTACCAATCAAAATTTTGTGTCCTTCAGTTCCGGATAGCTGCGTGGCTGTAATTGAAAAGGCTCTGGCCAAAGATAAGGAAAAGCGTTATCAAAGCGGAATGGAAATGGCCAATGACCTCGCAAAATGTCTGAAAGAATTATAAAGCCTGTTTTCAACTTGTCTTCCAAGTCCATGAATCCGGGATCAGGTTTTTGACTGGAGCATGATTGTATAAAACTTCATGCCGATCTTGGTGCCCCGATCGATAAAATCGGGGCCGTATGTTTTTCCGGTGACGGTGCGAAAAGTCTCGCGGATGCGCTCTATCCCTTCCATGCCTTTCAGAAATCTCTTAAGTACAGCATCAAGAGAGGCTTTTCTGTATTCCACCATGTCCCAGATCATGTCTGTAAAGTTGTCCGGTCCCCAGCGGAATTTATCAGCATCATATAGGGAGTCGGAAAGAAACCGGGCCAGTGGATCTTCCAGTATTGCGGCGGGTTGAAAGGCCTCGTGGTTTCTAATGGCACTGGTGATTGCCTCGACTTCACGCTTTGGCAGATCAAATTGGGACAGTAGTATTCCTGCTTCATCGGCGCTGGCATGTGCGTGATTCTTTTCCAACCGCCGGATATCGTGGAGGACACCGGCCACATGGGCCAGGAGAACGATGCGCCGGACTTCTGATTTTGTATGGACGAGGCTGTTTTCTATTAGGGAAATAGCCCCTGCATCGATAGCCACCTTTCGGACATGGATGATTCCGTGGCCGATGCCGTCTTTCCTTTTCCTGACAAGATTCAGGCACTCATTGACAAGGGGAGAAGACCTGAACAGCCGGCGAGACCCCTCCACTTCCCGTTTCTTTTCTTGGTAGAATATTGGGGGGCCTACGGCGCGGGCGATCCTCCGGGCACGTTTTCTTGCTTCTTGCAGTTCCCTGTTCAAAGACGGTTTTCTCCTGATCATGCTTCTGTTTGTGTGAAGCTACAGTTTGTAATTGGTATCATGAAATAAAATAAAGGGTCAATGCAATTCCCATAAGTGAGCTTCTTGTGGTGCTTGTGTTAAAAAATGCGTTATGCTATGAGTACAACTGATTTTCCATAGTCTCATTAAAATACAATCAAGAAGATTTTTTAGTAAGTCGCCGTTTTAAGCGACAGTTGTTTTCGAAAGAGGGAAAGCATTTGGTAAGCAATCTGCCCTTCCTGTGGACGATGACAACAAAAATAATTCTCCGCGTTCGTCCTGATGTTCATCGCCACCTGAGGGATTGGAAAAAGCGTGCAGAGGAAATCCCTGATCCGGAGCTCCGTAAACAGGCGCTTATGAGTATCGAGACAAAGGCTTTTCACTGTGAGGGTGGGTCTATTTATGCCTTGTTGGCGGGGGATCACTACCATGAGGCGATCCGGTTCATCGTTGCTTATCAAACCATCAGCGATTATCTTGATAATTTATGTGATCGCAGTACATCACTTGATCCGGATGATTTTCGCACCCTCCATGAATCGATGCCCCATGCCTTGACTCCAAATGTATCAAGTGCCCGGTATTATCGGCTACGAAATGAACAGAATGACGGCGGTTACCTGACGTCACTCGTTAAAACCTGCCAAGATGTCCTTGAAAAAATACCAACATATTATTTAATTGCGCCGGCTATCCATGAGCTTGCCGGCTATTATTGTGAACTGCAAGTCAACAAACATGTCAGGATCAAAGAACGTGTGCCCCGTCTGAGGACATGGTTTAATAAATACAAGGATCGTCTGCCTGAGATGAGCTGGTATGAATTTGCGGCTTGTGCCGGCTCCACCCTGGGCATTTTCTGTCTTGTCGCCCATGCGTTTCGTAAAGATTGCTCGGAAAACCTGGTAGGAAATATTAAAGACGCATATTTCCCGTGGGTGCAGGGATTACACATACTCCTTGATTATCTGATCGATCAGGAAGAGGACCGAACCGGTGGAGATTTGAATTTTTGTTCATACTACCCGAACAGCAGCGAAATGACAGATCGGTTAATGCATTTTTATAAGCAGGCTGACCTGAGCATTTCACGCCTGCCTAACGCGCGATTCCATCACATGATTAACCGCGGTCTGCTTGGTATGTATCTGGCTGATCGTAAGGTCGATAGGCAGAAGGATGTGAGAATGGTTGCAAAAAAATTGATTCGATACGGTGGTCTGGTGACCATGTTTTTCTTTCTTCACTGTTGGGTATATAGACGAATAAAAACGTAATAGTTTGACGGAGGCAAGGTTGACTTCAAATAAAGTTGTATTCATAGTTAATCCTAAATCAGGCAACAGCGCGACTGGCAGGGAATGGCCTCGTATTCAGGCCATGGCGCGTGATCGTCTGGGCTCGTTCGTGTCATACATAACAGCAAAACCGGGAGATGCCACGAGGATTACCAGAGAAAAGCTTACTGAGGGAGCTGAACTTATTGTCTGTATCGGGGGTGACGGCACCTTGAACGAAGTAATAAACGGATTTACGGATGAGGACGGGTCGATCCGCACGGATAGAGTATTGGCGTTTATCCCTAATGGAACGGGGTGTGATTTTGTAAAAACTGCACCAATTCCAGCGAATATTGAGCAATGTCTTGACGCAATTAAAGAAAGACATGTAAGCGTTATTGATCTGGGGCGGCTTCAATATTGTGATCATCAGGGCCATTCAAAAACACGTTATTTCCACAATATTACGAGCTTTGGCGTTGGTGGAGAAGTTGTTGATCGCGTAAACAGAAGCAATAAGGTATTTGGCCCTTTTATTTCTTTTTTCTGGTCATCTGTAGTCTCACTTTTCCTTTACGGGAAAAAAACCATTCGGTTGAAGGTTGATGATCTATTTAATGATGAGGTTATCATCTGGAACATAGCTGTTGCGAATGGTCAATATCACGGGGGCGGTATGCAAATCGCTCCAGATGCTTCTATCAATGATGGTCTGTTTCATATTACGATAGTTGGCGATTTAAGTCTGGCGGAGGTCTTCTGGCACTTCCCAAAATTGTATGTTGGCAGGGTAAAAGATATCAAAAAGGTATCATTTATGACCGGAAGGAAGGTGGAAGCGTCTTCGGAACAGCAAGTTCTGCTTGATGTCGATGGTGAGCAGCCGGGCCATTTACCGGTTGTGATAGAAATTGTACCTGCCGCTTTGCGCTTGATCACAAAGAAGTCTTAGTTTAGGTATCTTTTAATGATATTATGGGTGTGATTGATGAAAAATTACTCAACAGATGGGGTTTAATTCTCCATTCTTTTAACAGTATATACTCTGTCCGGATTGGCAGACGGCAATTTAACCCCCCGTAATTGTGGATAGTTAATTTAATGTCATCGAATCGATATCTATATGGTATATAGATTGCACTAACTTAAAAACTTAATTAAAAAAATGCTTATAAATATAACGAGGAGGTTGCTTTGAATGAAACGTCTGATAGTGTTAATAGCATGTTTTGTTTTTATTTTCAGTGCTTGCGCCTTCGCTGCTGACGAAACTTCTACAGCCACCACCAAGGTTGAGCCGTCTAAAGCGGTTGTCCAAAAACCTCCGAAAGAGACAAGGGTAAGTATTACTGGAGTAGTTAAAGAGATCTCAGATACGATGATCACTGTTGAGCGGACAGTAAAGGAAAGTACGGAAACCATGCAATTTGTTTTGGATAAACCCGTTGAAAAAATAAATGCCGGCGATAAAGTGAGGGTAATATATATTAAGAAAGATGATAAGCATATTGCCATCAGGGTGACCCCAGTTGTTCCAAAAAAGATAATAAAAAAGACATCTCCCTTAAAAGAAATAAAGCCGCCGCCTGCAGAAACTCCGCCTCCTGCAAGATAAAATCTGAAATAATATAGTTTTTAAACGAAAGGCATAGAGTAAATATCTCTGTGCCTTTTCCATTTAATGGAATAATTGAGTTTTTCAATTATTTCTGCTATGAAAATTAAAAAATAATATCTTTTGCAAGGTGCTTATTTTGTCAACATGGCGAGATATAATTAGAAAAGTAACGTATAAAGTTTCTAACATGACCGTGCGGGCGCGCCTGATGGTTTTGATAGTTCTGGGTCTTGCTGTGACTGTAGCGATCTGGGGCTGGATCCAACTAAGAGTTCTTAATGTAATTCTTATTGAACAGCAGGTTAAAAGGATGCAGGAGCTGGCGGAAACCGTCATCACGTATTACCAGCATTTTCCCAGCGGCAAAGGATTATCGGCTCTGGATGATGCCCTGGAAGACCATGTAAAATCCGATGACAGATTGGCACGCATTGATCTTTTTTCCGTTGTGAACGGCGAAGTTGAATATATTGCGGGTGCGGGGCGTGTCCCCTATGAATGGCATGAGAATGTAATAAGCTCAGCTATTGAGAAGTTAAAAACACAGCGCATTGAAATAAATACAGATGCCGGCCCGGCCCTGGGGCTGTTATATCCCTTCTTATCGGAAAAGGACACGCAGGTTTTTGTCGGCGTGGTCGTTTTTTCTCAAACGCGATTGGAAATTTTATCCCGAGCGAAACGCCTCCTGCTGTTCAGTACCGCAGGTCTCTTGTTTGCCATCCTGTTTGTTCTGGCGTTAAGTTACAGGTGGCTTATCGGACGGCCATTGGGAGTTATTATCGATACGATTGATGAATTCCAGGCAGGGAAGTATATTAAAAGGATTCCCATAACCAAGCGGGATGAATGGGGTCAGCTTGCGGATCACTTTAATTTAATGGCTGAAGAAATTGAAAGGGTCCTGGCCCAGAATCAGGAACTCCAGAGAAAACTGGAGGAGCGTGTCCAGGAAGCCACGCACAAGGTGGTTCAACTGCAGCAGCAGGTGAACCAGCTCCAGCAGCTCACGGCATTAGGATACCTGACAGCCACACTGGCGCATGATCTGGGAACGCCCCTGCACTCAATCGGTGGTTTGGCCAAACTCCTGCTGGAACATGATGCGTGGGCCCCGGATGTTAGCAGAAAACTGGAGCTCATCGTCCAGCAGACACAGAGGCTCAATACGGTCATTCAGAACGTACGCCATGCAACGCGCCTTCCTGAACCCCGCTTTGAAGCCATAACGGTACCCGAACTTTTAAACGAAACCCTTCCACTCGTCGAACCGCTGATGCAAAAGTCAGGCATACAACTCATCGTGAACGTGGAGGAGAATATGCCCATTCTTCATGTAGACCGATATCGCGTTCAGACTGCCCTGTTTAATCTTATTCAGAATGCCCTGGAGGCCATGTCTGGGGGAGGCAGAATCAGCGTTTCCGCTTCCGCTCTGTCACAAAATCATACTGTTGCGATAACTGTTGAGGACAATGGTCCTGGCATCCGCCCGGAATTATTGGAGCGTGTATGTGAACCTTTCTTCAGCACACATACGGATGAAGGGCTGCGCGGTTTGGGGCTGTCTATCGTGCAGGATATCGTAAAGACCCATGGCGGGCAGATCGAGATAAAAAGCCGTCCTGACGAGGGCACTAAAATTATTCTTTATTTTCCAGTTATAGAGACAGTAACGCCTCTTGATGCGGGTCAAGACACCCCATTTCTGAGCAAACCGTAACGCTGGATTTTTGTCCGCAGCGTCTTCCGGTCAATACCTAATAGTTGGGCTGCCTGGCTCTGGTTCCACGAAGTGGTTTGCAGTGCCTGGATGATCTGTTTCCGTTCCGCTTCTTCAAGAGGCGGCAAAGGCGGAAGCGCCTCATCGCGCTTCAAACGAAATCTCTCCGGCAGGTGCTCCGGCAGGATGACCATGAAAGGTGACAACAGCAGCGTTTGCTCCAGAACATTCTGAAGTTCACGGACATTTCCCGGCCAGTCATACGCCATAAAAAGCTCCATTGCTTCGTCGGAAATGCGCACAGATGGGTACCCGAGCTTTTTCAGAAGTGATTCAACCAACTGAGGCATATCTTCCTTGTGTTCCTTTAACGGGGGCATGTGCAGGCGGACAACGAAGCGGTAGAGGAGGTCGGAACGGAAGGTGCCCTTTTTTACTTCGTCGTCTATATTCCTGTTTGTCGCCGCGACGACCCGGACACTGAAGTGCCGGACCTCGTGGCCGCCTAGCCGCCGCACCTCCCCGCTTTGCATAAAGCGTAGAAGCTTTCCCTGGAGGGATGGCGACATTTCTGTAATTTCATCAAGGAAGATGGTTCCATTATGAGCGGAAGCGAGCAGTCCTTCATGTTTATGATCTGCGCCGGTATAGGCACCTTTTTCGTAGCCGAATAACTCCGAATCGAGGAGGGTGTCGGGAATGGCCCCGCAATGAACAACGATAAACGGCTTCTCCCGTCTTGAACTCAATTGATGGAGGGCCCTCGTCGCCAATTCCTTTCCCGTACCGCTTTCCCCTTCAATCAGAACGCTTGCATCTGCGTCCGCGATGCGGACTATCTGTTTATAAAATTCCACCATGGTAGCAGAAGAGCCGATGAATTGCGGCTCCCCCGATATCTTCGGCTGGCCGTGCATACGGCGCTGCCTCAGTTCCCGCACTTCAAGGACTTTTTGCACCATGGCACGGATGGCTTCAGGAGAGAAAGGTTTACTGATGTAATCCCACGCACCCAGCCGCAAGGCTTCCATGGTAGTTTCCAGCGACCCATACGCGGTCATCAGGATAACGGGCAATTCCGGCCATTTCTCCCTTACATGGCGGAGAAACTGAAGCCCATCAATTTCCGGCATCCTTATATCTGACATCAGGAGGTCGTATTGAGACAACTCCCTTTGAAGGGCCTCTTTCCCGGACGTATATGTGTCCACTTTATAACCCTCGCGGGAAAGTGCTTCCTGCAGGAACTCACAGGCTACAGCATCATCATCGATCACAAGAATCTGTATGCGTTTCATATTTCTTTACACGCCCCTCTGCGCCATATAATTTGCCAGGTCCGCGACGCGGCAGGAATATCCCCATTCGTTGTCATACCAGGCGACCACCTTGGCCATATTGGCCTGAAGTACCTGTGTGAACTCCAGATCTATAATAGAGGAATGGGTGTTTCCTTTGAAATCCATGGATACTAAACGGGAACCTTCACATGCCATGATGCCCTTTAGTTGTTTTTTACTTGCCTTTTGCAGGGCTTCCTTGAGCTCTTCTGTTGTTGTTTTACTTCTGAGTTCGGCAACGAAGTCGACAATCGATACTGTGGGCGTCGGCACACGAAGCGAGTAGCCGTCGAAGCGACCGGCAAGGTCGGGAATTACCAGTGAAAGCGCCCTTGCCGCACCGGTGCTGGTCGGTATGATATTCTGTCCTGCTGCACGGGCCCGCCGTAAGTCTCTGTGGGGAAGATCGAGGATGCGCTGGTCATTTGTGTAAGAGTGGACTGTTGTCATCATACCTTTCTTGATGCCGAAGGATTTGTGAACGACTAGCGCGGGTGGCGCAAGGCAATTTGTTGTGCAGGAGGCATTGGATACAATATGATGTTTCTGAGGCTTGTACTCTTTATGGTTGACCCCCATAACCAATGTTATATCTTCCTCTTTTGCAGGAGCGGTGATGATGACCTTCTTTGCGCCGGCTTCCATGTGGGCCCGCGCTTTAGTGCCGGTAATAAAAAGCCCCGTGCTCTCTATAATCATGTCAACACCCAGGTCATCCCACGGTAATGACGCAGGATCGCGAAATGCCAAATTCTTGATGACATGACCGTCAATGATGAAGCTGTTTTTTTTAACCTTAACCTCTCCGGGATAACGTCCGTAATTTGTATCATACTTAAAGAGGTGGGCGTTGGTTTCCACGTCGAATAGGTCGTTGATTGCAACAACCGATAGAGTTCTGGGATACCTTTCCAGAATAGCTTTCAGCACCTGCCGCCCGATTCGTCCGAAACCATTAATACCAAGGCGAATCATAAGAGTTCTCCTTTTTAATTGTCGTCAATTCGATACTTGTGTTCAGCCATTAAATCGCAGCGTGTTTGCAGTTTATGGTGGAGGCTGGCATTATCGAGGGCGATAGCGCTGAGATTGGCAACTGCCTTTAGAAACGTAATCTCCCTGTCGTTAAATTTATAAATCCTGCCCGAGTAGACCCTCAGAACACCGATTGCCTTTTTATCGAGTAACAGTGGTACAGCAAGTAATGATTTAATGCCTTCTGCTTTTGCCTTTGCTCCATACTGGAAATTTTTGTCAGACTGGACATTCTTCAACCAGATAGTCTCACCCGAGAGGGCCTTCTGATCCAGTCCGCTTTCCTTTATTACAATAGGTCCTTTATGAAGGTAATCTTCAGAGAGCCCGTAAGCGGCCCCAAGTACAAGCTGTTTCTTCCGCGAATCAAGGAGCCTGATGCTGCACGCTTTGACATGCATGGCCAGTGCTACACACTTGACAATCTCCTCCAGAACCTTGGATGGGTTCAGAGAGGCATTGATGACCCTGGCTACTTCATACAGGGCGGTGAAATAATCTATCTCTTTTTCTTTCATATCCACACCTCCCGGCATCATGAAACACCTGATAACGATTGTTTAAGGTTAAAATGTTTTCATAAAAAATTGGTTTACGTTACCTCTGTTTACTGGAATTCGTCAAATGAAATCTATAGATTGAAATTTGCCTGACGGCATGCTGATTAAAGCGAGCTTACAAACTGAGAAGGGCGGGTTATGAACGAGTTTTAGATGATAGGGAGACCTTTCCTCTGGCGCTGGTCATCCTGAAACCCTGTTCTAAAAGTTTCACTGCTTCTCTTTCCCTGATTTTCGGATTTTTTTCACCCATAACCACGGCAATTAGCCTCGTATTCCCTCTTTTGGCCGTCGCGACTAAATGAAATCCGGAGGCGCGGACGAAACCTGTTTTCAATCCATCCACGTCGTGTTGCCTCAGTAGGGTGTTGTTGTTATGCTGGGTAATGTCACGGTATGTATATTCCCGCATGGAATGCAGTTGCAAAGCCTCTGGGAAATCTCGGATGTAAGCATGGGATAGTTTGAGAATATCGCGCGCTGTGGTAACCTGTCCTTTAGCCGGAAGACCGGTTGGATTGATAAAACGGCTGTGCTTCATACCCAGCTCCTGCGCTTTAGCCCATCTTCCGCAGTTATGAAGTTTGGAAGATGTAATATCAATTGGTTACGATAAAAATCAGGCCATTTTCTCCACTACATTTTCGATAATTTTTGGTCTATTTGGGAGCGGAATCTTCATTCTCTGAAGCAGAACTCTGAGGTCCTTTGTCGGAGTGGCTGCCATTCTGAGTCTGAGGGTCTTCTCCCGCGTAGGCAATAACACATCCAGCGATTTCAACTCCCGTAATTCCTCCAGCAGCTTTCTTGGAGCTGTACCAAGTCCCGACGCTTTCATCCACTGCTGAAGCGTCCGCCACATCGTCAGGGCAAGAAAGCAAACAAGGATGTGAGCCTGTGTCCGCTCTTGTTTTTGATGATAGATCGGCCGCATTCCCAAGTCATGTTTCTCCGTGCGGAAAGAATCCTCCACTTCCGTAAGCTGGATGTAGGTGTTCCACAGGGTTTTCGGGTCGCTTTCCGTCCAGTTGGTGCGCAGGATGTAGCTGCCGCAGGTCTCCAACGCCCACTGCCACCGCTCTTCGTTCTTCTTGACCTGTAGGGAAAGCCGTGAGTCTTTACCTCTGACGGCTTCTGTAACGGTAACGGTGAACAGCGAAGCTGCACGGCTATTTCGTTCCAGCAGGCGCCCGATCCTTCGCTCTACCTTCTGCTTGTCCCGAATCTTGCCGGCCTCGGCCTGATGGGCCAGATTGTTCAGCTTCGTTTCCAGTCTGGTCACAAAGCGGTTAAGAATAGCATGCTCTTTTTCTTTCCTCCCTTGAGACCTGCACAAGACAAAGGTTTCATCCGTCCCTTCCGGTGAAAGGCACAGCTTGACTTCAATGCCAGGCTGGACCTCTTCCCAGCCCTGATCGAGAAGGTGCCGCTCAAACTTTCTCAGCATGGTTTTAGGAGTGCCGACCAGATAGCGTGCATCGACCCTGCGCATAAAATCAAGATTCTCTTCGCTTACCATGCCCCGATCCATAACCCAGATCCGGTTCGCTCTGCCGTATTTGGACTCCATTACCTGGACCATCTCCTCCGTTGTTGTGACATCAGACCGGTTACCGTCAAAAATCTCAAATGCCAGAGGAAGCCCTTCTCTGCTTGTTACAAGGCCGATGCAGACCTGGGGACAATCAGGACGATTGTCCCGACTATAACCACGCCTGGCCTGGGCATTGCCTCTAACGGCCCCCTCGAAGTAGGTAGAGGTTATATCATAGAACAAAAAGTCAAAGGTGCTGCCGAACATCTCGCCGTAACGCTTCTGCAGATGAAGACACAAGGCATCCTTGTGGGGAAGCAAGGAATCCAGAGCCCGATAGAGACGATCATCGTTGATCTTGTCGGCTGATACCCCCAAAATATCATCCAGGGCGGTCTTGCCATACCAGAACTCGGCAATCTGCAACTCAGACGACGGGGCACAAAAACGCGCAAGCACTAAAATAGCCGCCATGATCGACCAGGGAACTTCTTCACGATGTGAAGGAATGTGTTCCCGGCAAAAATCGGCAAGCCCAAGTCTGTTCCATAAAAGCAATCCCAGATAAACATCGCCAAAACTCCTGAGACGCTCAACGCTTACCCCCCGTATGTTCACCGTGGCCCAAGAAGGCGGTTCCTCCGGCTGCTCAAACAGGTCTGGTTCAGGGCGGGGCTTCCCCGAAAAAAGCCGGCTGATCTCCTCCCATCCTATGCGCTCTTCACGGTCAAGTCCCGGAAGCTTGCCGATAGTGGCAACTACCCGCTGTCTAGGTCCGCGGGCCGTGCGAACTGACTCGACTAAAAGCCAGCAATCGTACTCAGCGTCCCCTTTCTTCTTTGTAGTACGACGAAGATACATGCCATGCAGTATCTCCCCTTCCTCAACACTTTGCAAGGGCCTGGTCTTCACTACATCCAGTTCTTAAAGAGCATGGATTGTAATCATTGAACTTTTTGCGAAAATCCATCCAATTTTTCTCACATTAAACAACTTATTATGGAAGATGGGTTAGCGTTCATCATATTCACAAAGCCATTGACACTGCCGCCGATATACTCAGCTATGGCAATACTGGCATCATTCGCTGAAACAACTGCCATACCCTTGATAAGATCTTCCAATGCTACTTCGGTTTCATCCACAAGATACATGCTTGATCCCCCGGTAAGCTGCGCATCCGTACTTATTTTTACCTTATCAGTGAGATGAACTTTTCCTTCATTGATTGCCTCGTACACGAGATATAGGGAAAGGATTTTGGTCAGGGAAGCCGGCTGCATGGGTTTATTCGGATTTTTTGTGTAGAGGATGCTGCCGCTGTCTATGTTCATCAATATGGCAGCCTTCGCCCTAAGCTTGCCACGGGGCGCGGCATTGAGTTCTGAGTGAAAAAAGAAGAAAGTAACGACCAGTAAACACAGGTACAATGTAAATCTTTTTAGGTTCATCAAGTGCAATCTCTCATTTATAAAATTATACTTTGATGAACTGTAGAAAGTCAAGGCAGGCGTAGTTAGAAAATTCAATCAGAGGCGTTTGACTTTTCTCGGCAATAAATAAGTGTCTGGAGTATATGATCCACTGCCGGGTCCACAAGATCCCGGGTATCTTCAGAAAGGTCACGATGGAAATCAAAGTCATAACCGCGAATAGATACGAGATGACCTTCTGGTTCCTGCCGGTAAATTGACTTAAGCAGTGCAAGCAAAATCGGCGGTGTCATGTGGTGCGTAAAGGTCGATGGGGTATATTCGGGAAATACGGGAATGCAGTAGAGATTGTCCACGTTATCATAGACATGCGCGTCCACGAAGATGATCCGGTGGTAGAGAGCCAACACGTCTATCAGTTCCGGCGCCAGTTGAACCAGGAAGATTGAATCTATCTCAGCACCGAGTTCATCCAAGCCTGTGAAATCCTCTTTCAGCATCTCCTGACCGAGGCGCTGCCTGAGTGCATTGATCACGTAATATGCGACACCATCATCGGCGCGGTCTATGTTGCCGTAACCAATAACCAGCGTGCGTTTTGCTTGTTTATTGAGGACCATTAGCGACTTTGATAATAAGGATTATCCAAAAATAACAAGCGGGCAAACTTTAAAGTTCACCCGCTTGCGATAGAATCCGTCAATTTTTAATATTAACGGGAGATACGATCCAGAACCGTACCATCCGCAGCATACAAAGTGACTTCCAGCGGCATCTTCCCTATGGCATGCGTGGCGCATGACAGACAGGGATCATAGCAGCGTATGGCAGCTTCTATACGGTTCAACATCCCTTCCGTAAGTTTATTACCGTCAACAAACGCCTTAGCAACCAACCCCGAGGCCGTGTGCATGGCCCAGTTGTTATTGCCCGTGGCGACAATGAGGTTCACCCTCGTCAATAGGCCGTTTTCGTCTGCACTGTAATCGTGGAATAATGTCCCTCGCGGGGCCTCGATCACACCGACACCCTGGCCGGGAATCTTTGCCGCGGATGGACTGGTGCGGATGTCGGTGGACATGATATCCGGGTCATCCAGTAGCTGGGCAAGACGTTCCAATGCATAGACCAGTTCGATCAACCGGGCATAGTGGTAATATAAGGAGCCCTCTACGGGTTTGCCGCCGTTGATCTGCTTGAAGAGTTTGAGCTCCTCATTGGCCATCGGCGTGCCGATCTTATCCACAACATTCAATCGTCCTAATGGACCTACACGATAGGTCCCGTTCGGCCAGCCAAGCTTGCGATAGAAGGGATACTTCAGGAAAGACCAGGACTCCACATGCTCACCTACATGCGACAGGTAATTGTTCGGATGGAACTGCGCTACAAAGTTCCCCTCGGCATCCTTTACCCGAATCTCGCCGTCATAGAGCTGCAGGCCGCCTTCCATATCCACCAAACCCATATAGTTGGACGGGAATGCAGCAAAGGAATCAACCAGCTCCTTGTTGGCCCCTATCCAGCCCTTGCCGATGCTTACTGCCACCTTGGCAATCTCCACCATCGTGCCGAATTCTGCAAGGATGGCATCCCGGTCTTTCGGGGTGAGGCTGTTATTTACTCCACCGGGGACGGCAAAATAAGGATGGACGCGCTTACCGCCCAGCCTCTCGATGATCTGCTGCCCATACCGGCGCAGGTTCACCGCCTTCAACGCCAGCTCTGGGTTCGCCCCGATGATCCCGACTACATTCCGTATGGCAGGATCGGCATCAAAACCCAGTACCAGGTCAGGCGCCGCCAAATGGAAAAAATGCATCCCGTGCGATTGAATATACTGCCCCATGTGCATCAGCTCCCGGAGCAGCTTTGCCGGCCTCGGCAGCTCCACACGGGCGACACCGTCGCAGGCCTTTGCTGCGGCCAGGTGGTGGCTTACCGGGCAAATGCCGCAAATGCGCTGCGTAATCGCCGGCATCTCAAAATAAGGACGGCCTTCGGTGAATTTCTCCAAACCGCGGAACTCATCCACGTGGAAAAACGTCTGTTCGACCTCGCCCTTTTCGTTCAGATGGACCGTGACCCGCCCATGACCTTCGATCCGTGTCACAGGCTCAACAGTTATCTTTCGAGCAGTCATAGCTATTCTCCTTAACAATTTTGTTTATGCCTTCCAGAGGCCGTGCAAATTACAGAATTCGCGAACCACGATGCCTTTGGAGTCAGTTTTGAATCTTGCCTCAGGTGCCTCACCGGGGGTCAGGTACTGACGGAGAAGGGTTTTCCCGTCTTTAACTACCTCTATCCATTCAATGTAGTGATCCTTCTCCATCGGATGAGGTACGCTTCCGACCTTCACCTCAATTTCCTTGCCCGATTCCTTTATAACCGGTACGTGCCTTTCTATGGATGCATCAACGACATTTTCCAAAAGGCGTCTCATCGGCTTACCGCAGCAGGACATTTGTTGATTGCTCCCATAAAGCATTTCGACCATATTTCCGCATGAATCACATTTGTAAACCTGAAATCTCTCTGCCATACATAACCTCCTCAATTTTAATCATATGTGCTCTAATACCTTCATGGCTCAGCATCTGTTTTTTATTATAATTCTAATTCAGAATAGTTCCGATTTAACTGTAAAAAATTTTACTTTTTATGTGAGTTAATTTTTGATGCAGATCCTTTCTTTGGCTGTATTTTCTTCTGGCGGCATTTCGTGCAATAACCGTAGTATTCGAAACGTGTATCGGTGACCACAAAGTCAACATTCTTGACTATTTTATCCGGTCGGAAAAGCTTTGGAAATATGTCGATAATGGTTTTGCACTGGTTGCAGATCAAGTGAATATGGGCTTCCGTATTTCCCTCATAACGGTTATCCATTTTCTCAAATTCAAGAATATTGATAATGCCCTTTTTAGAAAGTTCATTGAGGGTATAATAGATTGTTGATAGACTTATTCCTGCTCTCTTCTTTTTGGCTTCCTTGTAAATAGTATTCGCACTCGGATGAAGAAGTACTTTATCTGCGAAGGCTTCGATAATAGCAGCCCTTTGAGGAGTGAGTTTCAATCCTTTCGCCTTTAATTTCTTGATAATTGCATCTTTCATGCTAGTTCGGAACTATTCCTAATTGAGTTTTTTACATAAACAAGTCTTTCATGTCAAATCTTTTTTTAATCGCATTCAAATATATTTTAATTTTATAACAAACACCTTCACTTGCCGCGGAGAGCTGCAATTCTATTAACCCAATGTATTCCACGAGATACTTTATCTGTGTTTACTGTATTAATTATTTTCTTATGCAATACTTTTAAATTCAGCTAATCCAGATGACGTAATCACAATAAATAGCAATATAATCATATACTTAAGATTATTTTAAAAAAATAAAACATTTGGTTGACTACGCTTACAATCTTGAGCTAAGGTATTTCATCCAAGAAGATCAAATAATACCTCATCATAAGAAATGAATCGTTATATTGTGCAATAATATTAAGCTGTTTAGCACTATTTGAGACGGTGAAAAATGAAAATCAGGCCTCATGAACAGGGTGCTCTTACTTCACTTTGCGGCATATACAGCATTGTTAATGCCATGAGGATAGTCAAGGGACTCAGTAATGAAGAATCAAAAGATCTGTTTGAGCAGATCATAAATTATCTCGAAGAGAATAAGAATCTTGCCGTTTCTTTAACGTCCGGCATCAGCATTAAGGTGATGGGAAGCATTTTCAAGGATGTAATCGGGGATAGAATAGACAGATCAATCCCTTTTCATAAGCAACCGGAGACAAGGGTAGGCGAATTCTGGGTGGAGATGAAGAAGTTTCTTGATGAAGGACGTGTGCATGGGGTAAAGAGAGCTATTCTACTCAGTCTTAACGGCGAACATGACCACTGGACTATCGGTCACAAGGTAACGAGGAAGCGAATTTACCTCTTCGATTCAATAGGTTTGAAATATCTTGATCGCCGCAACTGCACGACACACAAAACATCTTCAGGCAGACGCCATCTGATACAGCCCACGCAAAGCTACTTTTTAGCTTGATAAATTAATCAATCAACCAAGAAATCTATTTGAGATATAAATCTTTTTACAAGGTCATTGATGCATGCGCTTTTATTAAGTATCACGAAGTATTCCTATCCCGGAATATTTATCGCCCTGGGACTTGGCATCCTGGGTCTGCCCATACCCGATGAAACACTCCTGGCATTCGTAGGCTTTTTAATTTTTCAGGGTAAACTTGCTTATTTTTATGCTATTGCCGTTGCTTTCGTGGGAACTTCATGCGGCATTACAGTCGGATATCTCATCGGCAGGATATTGGGAATACGGTTCATAAGAAGATACGCATCCAGGATTCATTTGAATCCCGATCATATTCATAGTGCTGAAAAATTTTATAACCGGTATGGAAAGTTTACTCTGTTAATCGGTTATTTTGTTCCCGGCATCAGACACCTGACGGCGATTTTTGCGGGGACATCTCTTATGCCGTACCGTATATTCGCTCTTTTCACTTATGGAGGGGCCCTCATCTGGACGGTTACTTTTATAAGCCTCGGTTATGTTTTAGGTGAGCAGTGGAAACATGTTTCTGCGTATTCATATCACTACATAATACCCATGGTACTTGTGGTGTGCATTATCCTCACAGTTGTAATGTATTTAAGAAATTCGAACGGAAAATGATATTAAAACTAATATATTACCTTCCTCGCAATGATTAGATATTCAAAGCATATTATTTCTGTTTTACTGGGATTGTTCGCTTTATACTACCCCGCGTCTGCGGTTCAGGCTCGTGAGCAGTGGAAAATTCTGGCAAAGGGCATGGAATACGGCGTCTTTCATGTAAGCCCGCCCCCTGAAACAGGCAACGGGAAAATTCACATTGTACGGGTGGACCCTGCTCAGGCAAAATTGATGCTACTTCTTGCATCTGAGTATAATAAGAAATCACGTACAACTGCAAGGTGGTGCAGAGATTTTAACTTGGTTGCAGCGATTAACGCAGGGATGTTCCAGCAGGATTATCTGACAAACGTAGGCTATCTCAGAAATGGGTTTTACATACAGAACAAAAGATGGAGCAGCAAGTATAAATCTGTGCTCGCCTTTGACCCGAAGAAGAATGGACTGCCGACAGCGATTATGGTTGACCTCGAAGAACCTGATGCAATGAAAAAGTTAGGAGACTATAATGCGGTAATCCAGAATCTCCGGTTAATAAAAGGAAATGGTATCAACGTTTGGGAAAAGACGGAAAAGAGGTGGAGTGAAGCCGCAGTCGGCATGGACGACCAGGGTCGCGTTCTTTTTCTGTTTTGTGCGTTACCGTATCCTATGTGGGAGTTCAATGAGGCAGTCAAATCATTTGGTCTTGGAGTAACACGCTTAATGCATATGGAGGGCGGACCCACAGCCAGTCTTTCAATCAGGAGTAGGGAAGTCAATGTTGATCTTGCCGGGAGCTATGAAACTACAGTAGAACCAGATGATACAAGCAGCGAACTATCGCCTATTCCAAATGTAATTGGAGTTCAAGCAAGATGATTGAACTGATTAGTTAAGAGAATTTCTTATGTTAATGCCCCGCCTTGCTAGCGGGGCATCCAGTGAAGTTTTCGTAAAGGAGCTATCTTTTTTTCGTGGCCTTCAAAAAATCAAGTAGAGCACCGTTGAATTTTTCCGGTTCTTCATAGAAAGGTATATGACCGCTATCCGATAACATCCATTAGGATCATGGAAACTTCATTTTCCTCCGTCTTCTTGTTTAAGCTTCTTTAGTGTGGCGATAATTTCTTCATAGTTAGGCGAGCCGTCTTTCGCGTAGCGGATGACGCCTTTCTTGTCGATGATGACCGTGCGCCTGTCAAAGACGAACTTTCCGTCACCCGTCACACCGTAGTAATCACCCAAATATCCCGAAATGTTCGAGAGTAGGGGGAAGGTTAGTTTTAATTTGTTTGTCCAGTATTTGAGTGTCACCACATCATCACGGCTTACGCCCACGACCTGGGCGTTTAGAGAGGCATAGGTAGGAAGATTCCTCTGATGCCCCTGCATCTCGCCCGTTCAGACCGG
Organism: Syntrophales bacterium; assembly: GCA_035625045.1. GTDB lineage: Bacteria > Desulfobacterota > Syntrophia > Syntrophales > UBA2185 > DATKLL01. The sequence goes on from DASPQI010000092.1 coordinate 19,252, forward strand.
TGTAAATGCCGCCGGGAAAAATGTCATGATCAGGAAGGACCTTCCGTAATATTCATCACCGTAATTAATCAGCTTGTCCTGAGTAGAGGCGAGGTTGAAATTCCAGGTTTCTTTTCCTATTAATGTAGAGGTCTCTTTACCGGCAGCCATTGCATGGGACGATATGAAAAAGATAAAAAGGCTGAGAAACATCCAAATCCGTATGGACCGTCGTCTTTCCATAATATCCTCCTTCGTTATAAATTATGAACCACTTATTAGATGGCCCTGAGCCTGTATTAATAACCCTACGTCGTTTCAGGCTTACTGTAAGATCTTCGGTTTCCCTTCGATCGGGAAATCATGCTTGGCCAGACCCTCTACGATTTTATCAATATTGGTCTTTGTGTCGTCGAATTTTACCGTGACTTCATGGGTGAATTGGTTCGCGTCATATTGCAGCACACCCGGGATTTCCTTCAGGGCAGCACGTACCCTGTCCGCCGTGTCCGGTCACTCACATCCTGGGACTATCATTTTGATAATGCGTTCGACTGCAAATACGGGTTGTGACGAGGCGAGCAGGAACATCACACTCGAAAGACAGACTATGAGAAAATATTTCCTTCGCTTCATGGGATTTGCCTCAATATTTTGGGGGTTTAATTATACAAATGTCTCTTTTCTAAAAGATGAGTTTATCTTACAAAGTTAACGCTTATTATTCCTCAAGCAAATATCCAGAAGGTTAAAGGGATAAGATATAAAGTAACGCCTATAATTTTACTTGTAAAAAAATAAATAGTAAATCACTTTCTTATGTTAACCTGTCTATTGTGTCGTTCCTCAACCCACGATAAAAACATTCGGGGGCAAACCCTAATAGGAAATCCGGTATCTTTTGAAAAATGACTGAATAACTAAGGCAGTATGGTAAAATATGCCGCAATTATCCTGAATCTGCAAAGAGCTTTAATTTTTTTAAAGATTGAGGATGAATACACCATTAATTGCATATGATGAGTATTTCTATATATTTATCAATACTGTAAAATCCATTTACTCGTATAAATCTTTTACACTTGAAGCACATTTCCAATTAGGCGAAACTATAGTCAAAAGTTCCTAGCAATTATTTAACCGGTAAACTACCACCAACCTTTTTGGTGGCTGAGAGAATGTGGTAAGACTTTGGACAATGTTCTTAGAATCACATGAGAAGGATTAAAACGACTATTTCAAAAATATTGTGAATGTTGATTCATTTAAGGTGTGGGGACTGCACCCCACCACTAACAATGCGATTTTAATAATAAATGGAAGAAAAAGATAATTTGCAGAATTTTTTAACTGATGTCAGAACATTCAGGGAAAAATCTGATGAAGACTTCCTCCCCCCGTGGCTTTTCCAGCATGATGCACTATTTGACGCGCTTGAATCTGCTAGGAGTATAGAAAAAGAAAAGCTGATCAATATACTAAACTACATTAATTTCACGGGAGGTTATGTCCGGGTACTGTTGCGCAATGCGAAGTATGAAGAAGGAATCCTCGTAAATGCCATTCCCGAGGGTTGTCTGGAGGATAAATTAACCTGCTCGTGGGATAAAGGTCACACAAGTTTCGACCTCAAAAGTTTCAAGCTCAAATACTTGATAGCAACAGACAGCCAGTTCATCATAATTGCCCCTGCACAACTATTAAGTATAAGCAACACTGGATTTCAGGCCCTGCTGCCTGAGAAGAGCTACATCCTGAGCAGGCGCGAGACAAACCGTTTCACCTGCCGAGGTGTTACCGCGGAGTTAATGCAGAGCGGGTTTTTGGCCAGAGGCAGCCTGATAGATTTCAGCCCCAATGCCTTCCGTATAAAGGTCAATCCGGAAACGCACTCCTCACAACATTGTTTCAATCCAGATGTCACAGCAATGCTCCGGTTGAACGACAATGGTAGAATGATTTTTTCCGGAAACTGTTACTTTATAAGACAAAAGGATGAGATTCGTGACTGGGAAATTGTGCTTTCCCCTCTGGTTAAACAAATCAAACGCTTCCAGACGAGGACGGTTCGTCATCCCCGCCAAAAGATTTATCCACCGCCAGTTGCAACCTTTAAACATCCATTTTCTAAAAAGAAAGTTCAGCTCGAAATATTCAATATCTCGACAACAGGATTTTCCGTATTCGACAACCTGGAGGATGGGGTATTAGTACCGGGAATGGTCATACACGAGCTATCGATTGTTTATGCCAGAGAATTAAAGATGACCTGTATGGCCCAGGTACTCTATCGCAAGAAACAGAATGACAATAAAACCTATTGCGGTATTGCTATCCTGGATATGGACATCCATAGTTACAGCCGTTTAAATCGCATCCTCAGTTTAAATGAGGACCCCCATAACTATATTTCTACGGAAGTAGACATGGATGCGCTCTGGGAATTCTTTTTCGATACCGGCTTCATATATCCCCAAAAGTATAAATTGCTGCAGGACCATCAAGAAGAGTTTAAGAATACCTACACGAAGCTCTATCAGGAGAACCCCGAGATTGCCATGCACTTTACCTATGAACAACAGGGACGCATCTATGGTCATATGTCCATGATTAGAGCCTATGAGCGCGCCTGGTTGATACATCACCATGCGGCAAGGCAGGTAGAAGACAAACTGCCGGGTTTCCAAGTTTTAAAACAGATGATACTTTTTTTGTACGGCATGTATCACTTGCCTTCCGCAAAAATGGATTATGTCATGTGTTACTTCTGCCCGGAGAACAAGTTTCCTGACCGTGTCTTCGGGGGTTTCGCGAGGGAGTTGAACAACCCCCGCGTCTGTTCTCTTGATCTTTTCTCTCACGTGATGTTTCCGGTATTAAAACCCCAAACCCCGCTGCCACAGGGATGGACACTGCACGAAAGCACTCATTCCGAGCTGTGGGAGCTGGATCAATTTTATAAGTATTACTCCGGCGGCTTATTATTGGATGTATTGAATTTATCACATAAGGAACCTGTCGAAGGCTCCCTGGAAAATGTCGCCGGCCAGCTCGGCTTTATCAGGAAATGGATGGCATATTCTCTTGTCTACAGAGGTTGTCTGAAGGCTGTTTTGATCGTAAACCAATCGGATGTGGGAATAGACCTATCCGAGCTTTTAAACGGCATCAAGGCCCTGGTCATCGATCCAGAAAATCTGCCGTGGA
>DASPQI010000093.1:0-2693 GCA_035625045.1 Syntrophales bacterium
GTAAGTGTTATTATTGCAATGTCACTTTTGTGAAACAGCTTTTCTTTTTGCCGGAGAGGGCTCTGCTTCCCGGATGAATTCAATTATAGACATGGGGGCATTATCACCTGTTCGATTACCCATCTTTACGACCCTTGTATAACCACCCGTCCAATCTCGATAGCGTGTCGAAAGCTCATCAAAAAGTTTCCCTACGACTTCTCTGTCCCTGACATAAGAAAGCACCTGTCTTCGCGCGTGAAGATCGCCTCTCTTCCCCAAGGTAATTATTTTTTCAGCAACCTTTCTTAATTCTTTGGCCTTGGAATCAGTTGTAGTGATCTTCTCATACTTCAATAAGGAAGTAACCATGTTTCTCAACATGGCCTCCCTGTGACTTGCAGTTCTACCCAGTTTTCTTCCCGATTTCCCGTGACGCATCTGATTATCTCCCTTCTCAGCCGAACATTTATCTGAATTTTTTACGCTGGTGCTTCATTCCCTTTCTTCTCTTCCTTATTCCAGGGGGGGAAATCTAACCTCATACCAAAACTGAGCCCCATTTCCGCGAGGATTTCCTTTATTTCATTCAGAGACTTCCTGCCAAAATTTTTAGTCTTCAACATTTCCGCCTCTGTTTTTTGAACAAGCTCTCCGATAAGGTTAATGCCGGCATTTTTTAAGCAATTTGCCGATCTTACTGAAAGCTCCAAATCATCAACCTGCCTCAACAGGTTTTCATTAACACTTTCCTTTTCTTCTACTACTTCCTGCTGCTCTTCCTCATCAACTTCATCAAAGTTGATAAATATGTCCAGCTGTCCTTTTAATATCTTCGCTGCGTAGGCGAGAGCATCCTCCGGAAGAACACTTCCATCTGTCCATACTTCGATGACAAGACGGTCATAATCGGCAACCTGCCCTACTCTTGCGTGGGTTACCGTGTAATTAACCTTTTTTATCGGCGTGAAAGCCGCATCAATATTGATGGTCCCTTCCGGCTGATCCGCAGCCCTTTCACTTCGCGCAGGTACATATCCCTTACCTGTCTTCACTACAAGTTCGGCTTTAAATTTCTTACCCCCGGACAGGGTTGCAATATAGTGATCAGGATTGAGAATCTCAACTGTTCCATCGGTGATAATATCAGCAGCAGTCACAATACCATCACGTGAGGTATCAATATGAACGACTCTTGGCCCATCCTGATTAAGCTTTAAGCGAACGCCTTTGAGGTTCAGTATAATATCGGTCACATCCTCTTTAACCCCAGAAATTGTCGAATATTCATGGAGGACACCATCAATTTTCACAGAGACAATGGCTGCTCCCTGGATAGAAGAAAGCAAAACCCTTCTGATAGCATTTCCGAGGGTAATGCCAAATCCCCTCTCTAAAGGCTGACAGGTAAATTCTCCATAAAAGCGAGTATGGGTATTTTCATCGATTTCAATTCGCTTCGGTCGTATTAAACTGCGCCAGCTCTTTTGCATATTTTAATTCCTTACCCTGCGGGCATTTATTTAGTATATCGTTTATTATATTGTAATGTTACTTGGAATAAAGCTCAACGATTAACTGTTCCTGAACGGGCATAACTAATTCTTCACGAGCAGGAAGAGCTTTTACCACACCGCTAAAATTATTTTTATCCAATTCCAACCATTGCGGTATTCCGCGTCTGGCAACTATTTCCATTGCCTCTCGTATCCGTTCCACCTTTCTGCTCTTTTCTCTTACTTGTATTTCACCACCAACATTAACCAGGTAGGACGGTATATTTACCGGTTTCCCATTCACTAAAAAGTGATTATGCCTTACCAGCTGTCTCGCCTCAGTTCTCGAATTGGCAAAACCCATTCTGAAGACCATGTTATCGAGTCGTCTTTCCAAATAAAGCAACAAATTGGTACCCGTTATTCCTTTTTGTCTGTCAGCCTTTTCAAAATAACTCCTGAACTGTCTTTCCAACAGGCCATACATCCTTTTAAGTTTCTGCTTTTCCCTCAATTGTACCCCGTAATCGGAGTATTTCTTTCGGATCTGACCATGATCCCCCGGCGCATATCCCCTTCTTTCAAAGGCACATTTTTCACCGTAACATCTGTCCCCTTTGAGAAATAGTTTCAAGCCTTCTCTTCGGCATAGCCTACATACTGATTCTTTATATCTCGCCAAAAAAACCTCCCGATTATCTTAAATTCTAAATTCTAATATCTAAATTCTAAACATACGTTGACTGTAAGTGCCTAGGGTTTTGTATTTAGGATTTCCTCTCCTATACTCTTCTTCTCTTTGGAGGACGGCATCCATTATGGGGAATCGGAGTCACATCTCTAATTAAACTAATACTCAGCCCGGCTATCTGCAGAGATCTTAAAGCAGACTCTCGACCTGAACCCGGCCCCTTTACATACACTTGAACCCGCCTCATGCCATGTTCCTTCGCCTTCTTGACTGCATCCTCAGCTGCCACTTGTGCGGCAAAAGGCGTACTTTTCCTAGAACCTTTAAATCCCTGTGTCCCGGCTGAAGACCAGGCTACAACATTGCCGCTCAGATCCGTGATCGTGATGATTGTATTGTTAAAGGTAGATTGTATGTGTACAACACCCTCAGGTATGTTTTTCTTTTCCTTCTTCTTACCAGTTTTTCTTGCTTGTTTTGCCATCTCTCCTCCGGATCAGTATCCTGTATTTATTTCTTCTTGCCAG
>DASPQI010000094.1:0-3271 GCA_035625045.1 Syntrophales bacterium
GTGCTGACTGGAATTCATTTAGGAACTTATGGTTATGACCTATTACCTAAGGTATCACTGTCACTTCTAATCGAAACTATTCTTAGCAGAACCAAGATAAAGAGGATAAGACTTAGTTCCCTTGAGGTAAGGGAGGTGGATGATCAATTAATTGAGCTCATTCAAGAGGCACGAGTATGCAAGCATCTTCACATTCCATTGCAAAGTGGTGATGATAGAATTCTTATGAAAATGAGGCGCACGTATAATTCAAGAGAATTTATAGATCGAATTAATTACCTATTAAGTAGGGTCTCAGGAATTGCTATTGGGACTGATATCATTGTAGGGTTTCCCGGAGAGAGCAACGAGGAGTTTGAGAATACTAGGGCCATTGTGGAAAGTATCCCTTTTTCATATCTCCATGTATTTCCTTTTTCTGCACGCAAAGGTACGGAGGCGTCTAAAATGCCTTCTGGCCTTGATCCCGAGACGAAGAGGAGGAGATGCCTTGAGCTCAGGGGGCTAGGGAGTAAGAAAAAAATGACCTACATGAAAAATCAGATTGGTAAAACCCTTGATATGCTTGTAGAGGAGAGAGATTCTAGCGGAGCATGCCTTGGTACAACAGGAAACTATCTCAAAGTGAGGGCGTTTGTTGAGAGCGCATGCGTGAAAGACATTGTGCCAGTAAGGATTGCGCGTGCTGATGAATTGACACTAGAAGGACTTCCTATTTCAAAGATATAAGTCTTCGTATATTAAGACTTCTTGATCTGCCTAATTCCTGTTCAAATGCGTAGAACCCTTTGATGGGCTATCGGATGCCCCGGGTTTTTTATCATTTAATAACATTTTATTAACAATTGGTGTTTGTATCATAGGTCTGATAAGATATATTATGTAAAGTATTACCTTTCATCGTGTGTGCAACGTATCACATTATTCAAGTTTCCAATGGGGTTTACGAACTTCATGAGAATAAGACCATTCTCGGCGAATCCATCCGAACAACATTACGGCAGGATTTGGACGCAATTGGCCGTTCATCAAAATTCGGTTGGTTAAAAATACCTGTCTTTTCAATTATGGGTACCCTCTCCCTCCAGTACATCATGGGCTCTAGAGGCATTGCTGACTATCTTCGATCGAAGGGTTTTTCTGTAGTGAAACCCTTAAATGTCTCTGACGGTGATTTGGTGAAGTATTATGAGGAAGTCATTTGGCAGATGTGATTCTAACTCCCTATTGACGTCCATACACCGCATTTTTTGCCTTAAATCGATTCAATAGAGAAAAATGCACAAGCTAAGAAGGCGGCATAAGGTGAAGAAATTGCGAGGGACTATCGACCAGTTTCAGCGAAGAACTTGACAGCACTGGATTTTTTGATAATTTGATTATAGGGACACTGGTAGGAGAAGCTTCTGGACTCAAATCCTGCTCTACGCGGGGGGATTCTATGGATAATTTGTACGGAGCCGTAAAGGCTTTCCGGTGGAAAGGGGGTGAATGTTCAATCTTTTAGTTCTTATGGCTGGGGGATATGTAATCTTACCAAAGCATGTCCATAACATCAATAACAGGCACCTAGGACATCGGTACACGAGAGGAGGGAAAGATGAGTCACAGAATTCTAGTCTATGTCACTCTTTTAATGACCGTAGCTGGTTTTCTGACATGGGGAGCGCCCTCTTGGGCAGGAAGCATGGGTCTAATAACCCCACCTATCATACAGGTGCGGCTGATAGCAGAAGACGATGCCAGACGGAATACTGGCATAATGGAACTTTGCACACTTGGGAGCTTGAACCCAACCGTTGACGCCGCCAAAATGCGAGTGTCCGACACTAATACATGCACTTTGAGTGGGGCGGAAGGCGACTGGACTAATGTGCACTCTATTTACAAGTTCACGGTTACAGCCAACGGGCAAACTTTTTATTGGACTACCGGGAGCAATCAGGGACCCACGGTTGTATGTGAGGTCTTTCTGAAGCATCCGAGAAGTCCCCTCAATCCTGAGTTTCCACGGCAGGTTTTGGTTACCGACTCCCTTGATATGTCTCAATACTTCATCTGTGAAACACGGTTTAAGGAGCCTACACCTGGGTCCATGGAAAGTGTTGGCGTCCTTGACCTTTATTACGTGGGGCCAATTAACACGGCTGACATCGGTGCGTACGGAGTTGTAGTGACGGCGCTTCAGACTTTTAAGGTTTTAGGTGTGAACACGGTAGTGTTCGGCTCGGACATTCAGGATCTGTGCGTTTTGGGATGGCCGTTTAATGACGCAGTGAACAACGTGCCCTATACCTTGATTATTCCAACTGCAGCCCAACCAGGAGGGAGCAAATTCACGCGGGTGCCGGACCCGTTGAATGGCTTTACGGGTTGCGATGATGCCGTTCTCTTTCAGCGGAATGCAGTTGGCCTTACCATTCCACTGGGTCCATAGAGCTGAAGAGCAAAGGGGTGACAAAAGGAGGAATGCCTTAGGATTTGGTTCCTCCTTTTACCTTTTTAATCGCGTAACCTGCGGACTCATATTCACAGCTCACTATTGAAAATCAGCGGTATAGCCATATGGTCTTATCCCGGGTAGAAAAACGTCATCCAAGAGTTACTACGGTCTTGCTTATAACGACGCTTGGTGTGCGCGGGATGGACAGGTGTAGGCACTCAGTAATTGGATCATTATGAATGATTTTGTGATCATTGATATTCCTTTTACTTATCGAGACTACATCTAAGGTCATATCCTCTTTCAGAAACCTGCATTAGCTGATGATCGAAGCCTTCATGGCAACTTTCATTCCTTTTATCTGGTCATTTTTCACCCTTCCCTCCCGTCCTTTACGATCTAGCACGACGATAAGAGAAGTCAATTCGATGTGCCATGAAAAACCTTTTGTGCCAGGGAATCGTCTGTAATGGCAGCCCTCTACTGCCTTTCGACAGATTGGCCATGACTAGAAGGGTCGTGCGAAGTATGATTAGCATCCATCTTATGGAAAGTCCCGCCTTCTATTACATGACCCATGTGTGCCATATGTCTGGCAGGTATCTGGTGGCGGAGGAGCGTCGCGCATAAGAGCACTCCGACGATAAAGAGTGCTTCCACCGCAACACGGTGTTTGAACACGGATATAATTTCCCGATTCCTGAGATTACGCTTGAATGGAGAAAAGAATATAGTGGCGATCCGGCCGACAAAGATGCTCTTCTTAGACGGAAACCCGGCATTTTCCTCCAGGAGCGGAACGCTCACATATCGATTAAATGCACCGAG
>DASPQI010000095.1:0-3205 GCA_035625045.1 Syntrophales bacterium
AAGCTTTGCGACAAATCGGCGAAAATGAATGGTCCGTATATCTGGCCCATTCTCTATAAAAAAATTTTCATTATAACCCATTCTCCTTATCAGTTGGATGCGGGCTCATTTGGCGCATAATGGGGCGTCGTCAAGCGGTAAGACACAAGATTTTGGTTCTTGCATACGGAGGTTCGAATCCTCCCGCCCCAGCCATATATTATAATTACATATTGTGAAAGGAAATTTCATGCTTGATAGAATGAGAATATTCTCCGGCAATGCAAATATACCTCTTGCCCAAAAAATCTGCGAAAACCTGGGGGTATCTCGCGGAAAGGCTAATGTGTCTCAATTCAGCGACGGCGAAACAAGGGTAGAAATTAATGAAAACGTGCGTGGTATGGATGTCTTCATCATTCAATCAACTTGTCCGCCCGTAAATATAACCTTAATGGAGCTCCTGATCATGATTGACGCCATGAAGAGGGCATCGGCAGACCGGGTTACGGCCGTGATCCCTTACTATGGCTATGCGAGGCAGGATAGGAAGGTAGCCCCCAGGGCGCCGATTTCGGCAAAGCTGGTCGCAGACCTTATTACCGCGGCAGGTGCTTCCCGTGTACTTTCGATAGATCTCCACGCCGGTCAGATTCAGGGGTTCTTTAACATTCCCGTCGATAATCTATTCGCAACCCCAGTCCTCCTAGAGTATATAAGGAAGAATTACCAAGGCAATATAGTCATCGTTTCTCCCGATACAGGCGGCGTTGAAAGAGCGAGGGCGTTTGGCAAGCGGCTGGACGTAAATATTGCCATCGTGGATAAAAGAAGGGAAGGCCCCAATGAGTCGAGTGTTATGAATATTATCGGTGACGTAAAAGGCGCAAGGGTGGTCGTACTTGACGACATGATTGACACGGCTGGAACGATAACACAGGCTGCCGAAGCCCTCAGACAAGCAGGCGCCCTGGAAGTCTCCGTGTGCTGTACTCACCCAGTCCTTTCAGGACCAGCTATTGAGAGATTAGAAAGCTCAAGCATCAAAGAGATCATTGTCACGGATACTATCCCGTTGCACGATAAGGCAAAGTCCTGCAATCGTATCAAAGTTCTTTCTGTAGCAGGGCTTATTAGTGAAGCAGTTAGACGTATTTACTATAACGATTCAGTACATTCGCTTTTTATATAGGAGGAGTAAATGGAAATAAGTGAGTTAAAGGCCAATCGCCGTAAGGATATTGGAAAAGGAGTGGCACGAAGATTGAGAAAAGACGGGTTTGTCCCCGCAGTAGTCTACGGTTCCAAGGCAGATACCATTCTGTTGTCCGTCAACTCTGCCGAGTTAACTAAGATATTAAAGGGTAAAGAAGAAAATGTGTTTATAAATCTGCAAGTTGACAACGGTAAAAAAATGGAAAAATTCACTCTTATTAAGGAGTTACAGATTGATCCCGTAAGTGGAAATCTTCTTCATATTGATTTCATTGAAATCGACAAAAATCAATCAATTACCCTTGACATACCTATTCATTTTATAGGAACAGCCGTAGGTGTAGAAACCGGAGGTGATCTGCATCATATCAAAAGGGATATTAAGGTTTCTTGCCTTTTTTCCGTGTTGCCCGAGTTTATTGAAGTGGATGTAAGTGGTCTTAACATCGGTGATTCAATAAAGTTACACGATATAAAACTGTCTGAGGGTGTTACTGTCCTTGATCCTGGAGATACAATTATAGCATCAGTTACAGCACCTAAAGTCACTGTTAAAGTTGAGCAGGTAGAGGAACAAGTGGCGGAGGAGCCGCAGGAACCAGAACAGGCTGATAAATAGAATAGTATACTCCACTCAGAGGTTACCTTGAGGCTTATAATCGGGCTGGGAAATCCTGGTTTAAAGTACAAATCTACTAGACACAATATCGGTTTCTTGGTCATCGATAAGTTAGCTTCCGACTGTGATATTTCCGTCAGTATGAAAGGTTTCGATGCCTTTTATGGAAGAGGTAATATCGGAAGTACTCCGGTTTTACTCGCCAAACCGCAAACCTACATGAATATCAGTGGCATTTCTGTCAAAAAGCTAATTGATTATTTTAAAATTGATCTTGAAGGCCTGATCATTATTCATGATGACATTGATCTGCCGTTTGAGACAATAAGATTGAAGATGGGCGGCGGCCATGCAGGACACAAGGGACTAATTTCCATAATAGATCAATTAGAAGATATGGAATTCATAAGGGTAAGAATCGGCATTGGGAAACCAGCTGACAGATCAATGGTTGAAAAATATGTCCTTGAACCGTTCACTGAAGATGAAATGAAACTGCTGTCCCGGATTACAGCATCAGCAAGTGATGCTGTAACAATGATCATCTCATCAGGGATTCAGGCAGCGATGAATCATTACAACGAAAAAATTACCAATCCTTCAAATAAAAAAGATGATGTCCTTCCTTGTTGAACAATTCTCGCAATAGATGTTTATTATTTCTTATCAAGCCCCTACCCCGAAGCTTTATACTTAAGCTGCAATTTTTCTAATTTAATAAAATATTGCCAGGTATTTGACTACCATTTTTGCGGCTACAAAAATGGCTTTCAGTTTTCCTTGAGTCATTTAGTTTTTAATTCATCTATTCCTATTTGATATCAAGGAAGAATTGTGCTATATTTTTTTATAAGATTAGTCAGCACCATTCAGATAGAGTCTTTCTCCTATTTTCAACCACATCCGAGATAATCAACTGCTCATTGGAAACCCGCTACACACAAAAGATGGATCACTTTAGGGAGATAAGCTCGTTATCCGAAGACCAGTATAAATATAAGAAGGATCCCTATGATCTTGAAAGAAAGGAATTTATTAGAAATACATCTTGAAAAGCGATTGATCTTCTTTGCGCTTATCATTGCTTTCTTTCTGGTGTTCGTTTCCTGCTCTAAATCAGGAAATACGACAAAAATGTTGCCTGTATTGGAAGTAAAAAGCCAGGCTTTCGGTTATGCGAAGTCGATGTCGGACAAGTACACCTGTGACGGGGCGGACATATCACCTCCCCTGGAGTGGAAAAACGCCCCCGTAGGGACGAAAACTTTTGCCGTCATTTGTGAAACTCCTGATGCCCCGGCCGGCAACTGGGTACAGTGGCTGATCTATGACATTCCTGCGGACGTAACAAAGCTGCCAGAGTCCGTGGCAAAGAAGGAAAAACTAGAAAAC
>DASPQI010000096.1:0-2318 GCA_035625045.1 Syntrophales bacterium
ACATCCTGGATGTTAACCCCAATTCCGACATCAGCGCAGAAGCCAGTACGGCATGTGCCGCCGATTTTGCAGGCTATTCACACGGGCAGATGATCAGCCATATCGTCAATCTTGCCGCCCAGCGTCATCCCATCTTTAGAAAACACTATATATAAAATAAAGCCGTGTAGGAATCAGGTTATCTTTTTCCTACCACCTGCGCCCCCGCGCAGACAGCCTGGCCGAGAGAGATACAGCCGTCGTTGGACGGCAATACTTCATGGAAGAAAATATTGAAGGCGGCTTTCTCAAGTTCCGCAATTGTTCCCTCCGTAAGTATACGGTTCTGGAAGCACCCGCCGCTAAGGACGACCCGGTTTAGTCCCGTGCGCTTCCGTATCGCTTCCGCCATACTTCGAAATGCTGCCGGCAAGGTCAGGTGGAAGGAGTACGCAATCTCCGCCCTGTTCCGGCCTGCCATGATCTCATCAACAATTTTACGAATCATAGATGAAAAATCCAGGCAAAAGACATCATCGGTCTTAGAAATATCAAACGGCAATATGATGCCGGTTTTACCCTTCGCTGTGGCTTCGAGTTCCATCGCAGCCTGCCCCTCGAAGGTAACATTTTGACGGATTCTTAGAATAGCAGCAACGCCGTCGAAGAGCCTCCCCAGGCTTGATGTCACCGGAGAATTAAACTTGTGTGCCATAACCCTGTCCATCATTTCATAATAATTTTTCTTAGGAACAATTTTTAATTTTTCCGCAACGCCCGACCAGTTATCGCCGTACGCTTCTTTCAACAGACTCACGGCAATACGCCATGGTTCGCGGATGGCCTTTTCGCCGCCGGGCAGGAGGTAATTCATGATATGACCGATGCGTGTGAAGTTCGCTTCATCGGCGACGAGGAATTCCCCACCCCACACCGTGCCGTCCAGGCCGTATCCGGTCCCGTCCATTGCAAGGCCGATGACCTCTCCCTCGATGCCGTTTTCCGCCATAGCGCTTACGATGTGGGCATGATGGTGCTGGATACGAATGATCCGGGAAGAGGGAAGATCTTCGGCAAGCTTGGTGGTATAATATGCCGGGTGTAGATCGCAGGCAATGATGTTTGGCTGGCACTCCGCAATTTTCTGCATGAGGGCAAGGCTCTCCTGGTAAAAATCCCTGGCCTCCGGCGTTTCCATGTCGCCGATATGCGGGCTCAAGAATGCAAAATTTCCTTTCAAAATGCAGAGAGTCGTCTTCATCTGGGGACCGAGGGCAATAATTTCGGGATAAGACTTTTTTAGGCTGACAGGCTTCGGGGCAAATCCTCTCGACCGCCGGAGCATTCTTTTCTTCCCTGCCGATACCGTCGCAATGGAATCATCGCACCTGACAAGGATATCCCTGTTGTGTACGAGGAAGTAATCAGCTATGCCTTTCAGGCGTTTTACAGCTTCTTTATTTGCGATACAGATGGGTTCATCTACCTGATTTGCACTGGTCATAATGAGTGCCTGGAAATGTTTCTCTAAAAGCATGTGATGCAGCGGGGTGTACGGAAGCATGATCCCCAGATTGGAGACACCAGGGGCGACAGCGGAAGAGACTGTCCCTGATTTTCTTTTTTCAGCAAGGACGATCGGCTTTTGGGGAGATTTGAGCAGTACCTCTTCCTCCTCGCCTATCTTGAAAAGCCTTCCCGCGACATCGATATCTTTCACCATGATGGCCAGGGGTTTTTCCTCCCTGAACTTCCGTGATCTCAATCTTTTTACAGCTTCGTCATTAGCGGCATCAACGGCGAGATGAAAACCCCCCAGGCCTTTTATGGCGACTACGTATCCTTCAAGAAGCAATGCTATGGTTTTATGTATGGGGTCTTTTTCAGGAAGTGCATTACCCGCTTCATCAAGGAGTTCGAGCGCCGGGCCGCAGGCGGGACAAGCATTAGGCTCCGCGTGAAAACGACGGTCCGCCGGATTTTCGTACTCCGCACGGCACAAGGGACACATGGGAAAACACGACATGGAGGTGTTAACCCGGTCATAGGGGATGTCCTTGATAATCGTCAGCCGCGGGCCGCAGTTTGTACAGTTGATAAAGGGATACCGGTATCTTCGGTCTTCGGGATCAAAAAGTTCCTTAAAACATTCACCGCATGTAGCGATATCCGGTGTGATAAACACCTTTCCCAGTCCGCCGGTTTTGCTTTCACTGATCCGGAATACTTTGTCATTCCTGACCGCAATCTCTTTGCGGAGAATATTGGAAATGTCGGCAAGCGGCGGGAGTTCCTTATTTACCCTGGATATGAAGGAAACTATGGATTCTTCCGGACCT
>DASPQI010000097.1:0-8727 GCA_035625045.1 Syntrophales bacterium
CAAATACGGGTGATGGTAGAAAATTATTTAAAATATTCTCTCATCCCTAGGATGAGCGGACAGTAATGGGAAAGTTAATCAATAATATTTATTAAATTATCACCTGTCTGCGACGGGAGATAAAGGAGATACGAGTAGTGGAAGATATTTTCAGTTATTTTGAAAAACCGAAGGATCCTATCAGGTTTAGCGCAATCAAAATGTTAGTCGCTTCGCCGGAAAAGATCCTTTCATGGTCCCATGGCGAGGTTAAAAAACCTGAGACGATTAACTACCGGACGTTTAAACCTGAGAGAGACGGACTTTTTTGTGCAAAGATTTTCGGTCCCGTCAAAGATTATGAATGTCTCTGCGGACGTTATAAGCGGATGAAATATAGAGGGGTCGTTTGTGAAAAATGCGGCGTAGAAGTTATTCAGTCAAAAGTTCGTAGAGAAAGGATGGGTCACATTACCCTGGCAACACCGGTCGCTCACATCTGGTTTCTCAAGAGTCTTCCCAGCCGAATCGGAAATGTTCTCGACTTAAGCCTAAAAGAACTTGAAAAAGTCCTTTATTTTGAATCGTGGATAGTGCTGGATCCAAAGAACACACCGTTGAAAAAGAAGGAACTCCTTACCGAAGAAGAGATAAGCGAGTTAAAACAAGAATATGGTGAGGATGCCTTTGAAATTGGAATTGGAGCTGAAGCTGTAAGGAAGCTTCTTGAGGAAGTTGATCTGATAAAATATGATGAAGAACTGCGTGCGGAATTAAAATCAACCCTCTCAGATACTAAAAGAAAAAAGCTTGTTAAAAGACTGAAGGTAATAGAGTCCCTGAAAAAATCCAAGTCAAACAGACCGGAATGGATGATTCTGACAGTTTTACCTGTTATTCCTCCCGATTTGCGTCCTTTGGTGCCTCTGGACGGCGGCCGTTTTGCCACATCGGATCTCAATGATCTTTACCGACGCGTCATTAACAGAAATAATCGACTGAAGCGCTTACAGGAATTAAATGCCCCGGAGATCATTGTAAGGAATGAAAAAAGAATGCTTCAGGAAGCAGTTGATGTTCTCTTCGATAATGGTAGAAGGGGCAGGGCAATAACCGGTTCCAACAAAAGGCCCCTCAGATCGCTGTCGGATATGTTGAAAGGTAAACAGGGCAGATTCAGACAAAACCTCCTCGGAAAAAGGGTAGATTACTCAGGGCGTTCTGTCATCACTGTAGGACCCGACCTGAGACTTCATCAGTGCGGTCTTCCGAAAAAGATGGCCTTGGAGCTATTTAAGCCGTTTGTATATAACCGCCTTGAGGAAAGGGGTTATGTAACTACAGTAAAAAGTGCAAAAAAGATGGTGGAAAGGGAGACTGCCGAGGTATGGGATGCACTGGATGAGGTGGTTCGTGAGTATCCAATTATGCTGAACAGAGCCCCTACCTTACACAGATTAGGCATTCAGGCCTTCGAACCAGTTCTTATTGAGGGAAAGGCGATACAACTCCATCCTCTGGTATGCACGGCATTTAATGCCGATTTTGATGGGGACCAAATGGCTGTACATGTTCCCCTATCTATAGAGGCCCAGACCGAGGCGAGAGTCCTGATGATGTCCACGAATAACATTCTTTCTCCAGCTAATGGGAAACCAATAATTAACCCAAGTCAGGATATAGTATTAGGGATATATTACTTAACACGGGCCAAGTACGGTGTAAAAGGGGAGGGAATGATCTTTTCAGGGCCGGAAGAGGTTCGCAGTGCTCTAGATGCGGACGCAGTTGACCTGCATGCGAATGTTAGAGTTCGTATTGGGGGCGAACTGAAGGATACAACCGTTGGCAGGGTTCTTCTTTATGAGATCATACCTAAAGATATCACCTTTGATGTAATTAATAAACTGATGAATAAGAAGGAACTGGCGAATCTCATTGATAATTGTTACAGGATGTGCGGCGCAAAGACAGCGGTGTTATTGGCAGATCAATTGAAAGATGTGGGATTTAAATATGCTACGAGTTCAGGTGCATCGATTGCAATCCATAATATGGTTATCCCTGAAAATAAAAGAGATATCGTAGCCCTGGCTGATAAGGAGGTACTAAAAGTACAGAAACAATATATGGATGGCCTTATTACGGATGGTGAACGTTACAATAAGGTTATTGATATATGGGCACAGGCGACTGAAAAGATTGCAGCAGAAATGTTGAGCGGTATAAGTGCTGAGGAAGATGAGGCACCAACTAAGACGAAGAGAAAAGGTGAAAGTTTAAATCCTATCTATATGATGGCTGATTCCGGTGCAAGAGGTAGTGCTGTTCAGATCAGGCAACTTGCAGGAATGAGAGGATTGATGGCTAAACCATCTGGTGAAATTATTGAAACTCCCATTACGGCGAACTTCCGGGAAGGTCTGACCGTTCTTCAATATTTTATTTCCACACATGGTGCCAGGAAAGGTCTTGCTGATACAGCTCTTAAGACTGCAAATTCGGGATATCTTACCAGAAGGCTTGTTGACGTAGCGCAGGATTGTATTATCAGTGAGCTCGATTGTGGTACTATTGACGGTATTTATGTTTCTGCTCTTATGGAAGGTGGCGAGATTATTGAAACAGCAGGTGAGAGAATTCTCGGCAGGGTTGCCCTTGAAGAGATAAAAGATCCTTTTACCGGTGAAATCCTTATGCATGCTAATGATGAAATCGATGAAGCGCTGGCGGAAAAAATTGATAGGGCCGGTATAGAAAGGGTAAATATTCGGTCAGTGCTAACATGCAAATCAAAGCACGGTGTCTGTGCCATGTGTTATGGAAGAGACTTAGCGCACGGTCATCTTGTCAATATCGGTGAGGCTGTAGGAATTATCGCTGCCCAGTCAATAGGTGAACCTGGGACCCAGCTAACTATGCGGACATTTCACATCGGCGGTACGGCAAAGTTTGAGGAGCATTCTACCCTGGAAGCAAGGCATGACGGCACGATAAAATATGTGAATCTCAATACAGTAAAGACAGATGGCAAGGATTATGTTGTCATGAATAGAAACGGTGAGGTTCATGTCCTTGATGAGCAGCATAGGAGCCGTGGTAAATACCCCGTTCCCTATGGGGCGCATCTTAAAGTCAAGGATGGTAAAATAGTAAAAAGGGGAGATTTGCTTGCGGAATGGGATCCTTTTTCCATACCGATACTTGCTGAAGTCAACGGGACCGTGAAGTATGGTGATATCATCGAAGGGAAAACCATGCAGGAGCAGGTCGATGAGGTAACCGGTCTCTCAAGGAAGGTAATAGTCGAATATAAAGGTGCTAATTTGCGTACGAGGGTTTCAATCAAAGATGAGAAAGGTAAAACAGCAAAGATCCCAAGTACAAATTCCGTGGCGCGGTATCTGTTACCCGTGGGGGCGAATATTGTAGTTTCCGAGGGTGATAAAGTGAAAGCAGGTGATATTGTGGCTAAGATTCCCCGAGAAACCACAAAAACCAAGGACATAACGGGAGGTCTACCCAGAGTTGCTGAGCTTTTTGAGGCTCGAAAACCAAGGGAATTTGCGGTTATAAGCGAGATTGACGGCATGGTGACATACGGTAAAGATGCAAAAGGCAAGAGAAAAATAATCATAACACCTGATGTAGGTGAAGATAAAGAATATCTTATTCCAAAAGGCAAGCATGTCAGTGTCCAGGAGGGAGACAGGGTTCAGGCAGGTGAAGCCTTAATGGATGGCGTCCATAATCCCCATGACCTTCTCGCGATTAAAGGTGAAAAGGCCTTGGCCCGCTACTTGGTGGATGAGGTGCAGGAGGTATACAGACTGCAGGGCGTGAAAATAAATGACAAACATATGGAGATAATTGTACGCCAGATGCTACGAAGGGTAAAAGTAAAAGATCCGGGTGATACGTCATTCATTGCCGATGAACAGGTGGAGAGGTATCGCTTCCAGGAAGAGAATGAACGGGTGATCACCAAGGGAGGAAAACCAGCCATTGGGGAACCGATGCTTCTGGGCATTACCAAGGCATCCCTGAGTACGCAGAGTTTCATTTCTGCCGCGTCCTTCCAGGAGACGACACGCGTTCTCACAGAGGCAAGTCTTGCTGGAAAAATAGATTACCTGAGAGGGCTAAAAGAAAATGTTATCATGGGGAGACTAATCCCGGCGGGTACTGGTCTTCCTATGTACAGAAGATTGGGAATCAAGGCAATTGATGATGAGAGTCCTCTTGAATTAGAAAGCCAAGATACGGATGAAAAATTAAGTGAGAAAAAGCTTGACATACAAGCTGCAAATTGATAGCTAAACACCTTTTATTGTGTAAGGTTGTAGATTGACTGAGTGGACCCTAGGAGGAATAATGCCGACAGTAAATCAATTGGTTCGCAAGGGAAGAACAAAGATACAAAAGAAAACCTCGACCCCTGCTTTAACAGGATCCCCGCAAAGACGGGGGGTTTGCGTTAGGGTATATACATCCACGCCGAAAAAACCGAATTCTGCTCTTAGAAAGGTTGCAAGGGTTCGTCTCGCGAGTGGTTACGAGGTAACTTCATATATACCGGGAGTAGGTCATAACCTTCAGGAACATTCGGTTGTTTTGGTTAGAGGTGGCAGGGTAAAAGATCTACCCGGTGTTCGCTATCATATTATCAGGGGTACCTTGGATGCAGTCGGTGTTCAGGACAGAAAGCAGGGAAGATCAAAGTACGGCGCTAAAAAGCCGAGCTAAGTGAGAGTTTGAGCCATGCCGAGAAGAAGAGAAATTACTAAAAGAGAAATGATAGCAGATCCCAAGTACAATAATAAGCTTGTGGCAAAATTTATTAATAATCTATTGAGGAAGGGCAAAAAAAGCATCGCGGAATCCATTTTCTACGGGGCCTTTGATATAATTGAAAAAAGGACAAAGGAACAACCAGTGGAAGTTTTTGAAAAAGCGATAAATAATGTCAAGCCGGTGATAGAAGTTAAGTCACGACGGGTAGGAGGATCTACGTATCAAGTGCCAACGGAAGTAATGCCTGGAAGGAGGGTAGCGTTGGCAATCCGATGGTTAATTCTTCATGCAAAAGAACGTGCCGAAAAAACTATGAGAGAAAAGCTGGCTGCCGAATTAATTGATGCTGCCAACAACAGGGGCGCTTCTGTAAAGAAGCGGGAAAGCGTCCACAAAATGGCAGAGGCGAATAAGGCGTTTGCCCATTACCGTTTCTAGCTTTTTTTTAAGTTTGGTGAATTAAATTGGCGCGCACTGTTCCTTTACATAATCTTCGCAACATCGGTATCATGGCACATATTGATGCCGGGAAGACAACAACAACAGAGCGGATACTTTTTTATACCCATGAGTCCTATAGGATGGGCGAAGTTGACGAGGGTACGGCCACCATGGACTGGATGGAGCAAGAGCAGGAGCGGGGTATTACCATCACTGCAGCGGCTACCACATGTACATGGAGTAATCACCGAATAAACCTTATTGATACGCCAGGTCATGTAGACTTTACGATAGAAGTTGAGAGATCTTTGAGAATTTTAGATGGAGCTGTTGCCCTGTTTTGTGCTGTGGGTGGTGTAGAACCACAGTCAGAGGTAGTATGGGGGCAGGCAGACAAGTACCGGGTTCCTCGGGTTATTTTTGTCAATAAGATGGACAGGGTTGGGGCCGATTTCAGAAAAGTCGTCGCCTCTATCAGGGATAGGCTAGGTGCGCATCCGATTCCGATACAGATCCCAATTGGAGCCGAAGATAGTTTCCGGGGAATTGTCGATCTTATTGACATGAAGTCAATTATATACGATGAACATTCCCTAGGAGCTGATTTTGCCGTTGATGAAATTCCTTCAGATCTTCTTGATTCTTCTCTTCAGGAAAGAGAAAAGCTCATTGAGTTTCTCTCTGATTATGATGAGGACCTGATGAGAAAATATCTCAATGAAGAAGCTCTTTCTCAGGAAGAAATTATAAGGGCCCTAAGGAAGGCCACGCTGTCCTTGAAGGCCACACCAGTGTTATGTGGTTCTGCCTTCAAAAATAAAGGAGTTCAACCGCTCTTGGATGCGATTATCAATTACCTACCCTCTCCCCTAGACATGCCTCCAGTAGTTGGTAAGGGTATGAAGGGAGAAGAGATGGAAAAGATCCCAGGTGACGATGAGTCCTTTTCGGCGTTAGCCTTCAAAATCGTAACCGATCCCTATGTCGGCCAGTTAACCTATTTCAGAGTGTATTCCGGCGTCCTCGCTGCCGGTTCTTATGTGTATAATGCATCTAAGAGAAAAAAAGAACGAATAGGCCGATTGCTCAAGATGCATGCCAATAAGAGGGAGGAGATTAAGGAAGTCCGAACCGGTGATATTGCTGCAGCTGTAGGTTTAAATCTGACGACGACGGGTGATACTCTTTGTGATATGGGGTATCCTCTTATCCTGGAAACTCTGGAGTTCCCCGAGCCAGTTATTGCCATAGCCATAGAACCAAAAACGAAGGCAGACGAAGAAAAGTTGGATACGGCGCTCAGAAAGGTCTCCCGTGAAGATCCTTCCTTCAAGGTCAAGGTCGATAAGGACACAGGTCAGACTTTAATATCCGGAATGGGAGAGCTGCATTTAGAGATTATTGTTGACCGTCTTTCGCGAGAATTTGGATTAGGTGCCAACATCGGTAATCCGCAGGTGGCATATAAAGAGACCATTAGAAAGAGTATCAGATCTGAAGGTAAGTTTGTCAAACAGTCCGGCGGCAGGGGTCAGTATGGTCATGTTTGGCTGGAGATTGAACCCAATGAACCGGGCAAAGGCTTTGAATTCAGGAACAAGATAATAGGTGGTGTAATACCAGGTGAGTATATACCGGCAGTGGGGAAGGGCGTCTCTGAAGCTATGGAGGAAGGTGTGCTCGCAGGCTTTCCTGTAGTGGATGTGATTGTCAGTGCTGTGGACGGTTCTTTTCATGCGGTGGATTCTTCTGAGATGGCCTTTAAAATAGCGGCCTCCATGGCATTTAAGAGCGGGATAAAAAGGGCTTATCCTATCTTGCTGGAGCCTATAATGTCGGTGGAAGTCATAGTTCCTAAGGAATATATGGGTGATGTAATAGGGAATCTGACGGGAAGAAGGGGAAACATTGTAAGCATTGAATCAAGGCCGTCTTTGGAGGCCATCAATGCCGAGGTTCCTCTGACAGAGATGTTCGGTTATGCCACTGACCTCAGATCAAAAACACAGGGAAGGGCAACCTTTACTATGCGGTTTTTGAATTACCGTGCTGTGTCCGAGAGTCAGGCAAGACTGGTTATTGACAGAATAAAGTCAATCGATGAGAGATTAAAGGTATAGTGAACAAACGAACCATATAAAGTTGAAGGAGGTAATGGATATGGCTAAAAAGAAGTTTGAGAGGACCAAACCACATGTAAATATCGGCACCATCGGGCACGTAGATCATGGTAAGACAACCCTGACAGCAGCGATTACGAAGCACTTGCAGAAAAAGGGATTGGCCGAGTTCAGGCCCTTTGATTCCATAGACAACGCGCCGGAAGAAAAGGAAAGGGGTGTCACGATCAATGTAGCTCATGTGGAGTACGAGACGGCGAAAAGACATTATGCTCACGTTGACTGCCCCGGCCACGCTGACTATATAAAGAACATGATATCGGGAGCCGCTCACATGGACGGCACGATCCTAGTGGTGGCTGCCTCGGATGGTCCCATGCCCCAGACAAGAGAGCATATCCTCCTCGCAAGACAGGTTCGGGTTCCCTACATCGTAGTATATTTAAACAAGGTCGATCTGGTGGATGATCCGGAACTCCTCGACTTGGTGGAACTTGAGTTAAGAGAGCTCTTAACTCAGTATGAATTTCCCGGTGATGAAATTCCTATCATCAGAGGCTCGGCGCTGAAGGCGCTGGAGACTGATGACCCGGATTCAGCAGACGCAAAGTCAATCTGGGAGTTAATGGATGCCGTCGATAGTTATGTGCCGGAGCCAGTCCGCGATCTGGATAAACCATTTCTTATGCCCATTGGTGATGTGTTTTCCATATCAGGCCGAGGGACTGTGGTCACGGGTAGGATGGAAAGAGGCATTATAAGAACAGGAGATGAAGTAGAAATAGTTGGTTTCAGGCCGACGTTTAAGACAGTGTGCACAGGAGTTGAGATGTTTCGCAAGACCCTCGATGAAGGCAGGGCGGGTGATGATGTAGGTATTCTCCTGAGGGGCACCAAGCGTGAAGAAGTTGAAAGGGGACAGGTCGTGGCGAAGCCGGGATCAATAACCCCGCATACAAAATTTAAAGCAGCAGTCTACGTCCTCACCAAGGAAGAAGGCGGCCGGCATACGCCATTCTTTGCCGGGTATCGTCCTCAGTTCTATTTCAGAACTACTGACGTTACAGGAATCTGTACACTGCCGGAGGGTGTTGAAATGGTGATGCCCGGAGACAATGTAGAGATGGAAGTAGAGCTCATTACCCCGATTGCCATGGAAGAGCAGCTCAGGTTTGCCATCAGAGAAGGCGGCAGGACTGTCGGGGCTGGCGTGGTCAGCAAGATAATCGAATAAAATGTGGATGATAAATTTAAGATGAAAGATCAGAAAATAAGAATCCGCCTTAAGGCATATGATTACAAGCTGCTGGATCGGTCCGTAGAGGATATTGTTGAGACGGCAAAGAGAACTGGTGCTCGTGTGGCTGGACCCATTCCGCTTCCCACGGAAATC
>DASPQI010000098.1:0-9271 GCA_035625045.1 Syntrophales bacterium
TTTCTCGTTCGCGCGTTTGTACTCGTCCTCTGACCCCTGACGGGAAGACCTTTCCTGTGTCTTAATCCGCGATAAGCTCCAAGATCCATCAGCCGCTTCACCGCCATAGACACATCACGCCTTAAATCACCTTCAACCTTAAGTTCTTTATCAATAACATTTCTTATGGAGGTTATTTCCGAATCGCCGATAGCATCCGTTTTCTTATCAACATTAACACCGGCTTTTTCTAGAATGTACCGTGCCTTGCTCCTTCCTATTCCATATATATACGTCAACGCGATTCCCATTCTCTTGTTTTTCGGTAGATCAACTCCCGCAATTCTTGCCACCTCATAACCTCCTGCTTACAAACACTATCGTCTTATTTATCCCTGTCGCTGCTTATGTTTTGGATTCTCACAAATAACCCTCAATACACCGCGCCTCTTTATAATTTTGCATTTATCACAAATCTTTTTAACAGAAGACCGTACTTTCACGATAACCACTCCTTAAAAAGGGTTCACTTTGTTCGGTAAATTATTCTACCCCTGGTCAAATCATACGGAGAAAGCTCAACAGTAACCTTATCGCCCGGCAATATCTTGATAAAATGCATGCGCATCTTTCCCGAAATGTGGGCGAGTACACGATACCCATTTTCGAGCTCAACCCGGAACATTGCATTGGGTAAAGTCTCAACAACTTTTCCCTCAACCTCGATCGGTTCCTCTTTTGCCATAATAACCTGTCTTAATCGTTTTCTGATGACTTAGCAAAAAGTCCGCACCCTGACCCATATGTTTAGCTATTTTTCTTTCACTGCAATATGCTGAGAATATCCGGACCATCTTTAGTAATAGCAACAGAATGCTCAAAATGGGCCGATAATTGCCCATCTCGTGTTACAACCGTCCAGCCGTTATCAGTCACCTTCACCTTGTAAGTGCCCTCATTGACCATCGGCTCGATAGCTAAAACCATGCCGGCCTTCAATTCTATTCCTCTCCCCTTTACTCCGAAATTTGGTATTTGCGGTTCCTCGTGAAGCTTCTTCCCGATCCCATGGCCCACAAAATCTCTCACAACAGAAAACCCAGCAGACTCAACGCAATTTTGAACAGCAGCCGATATGTCGCCGAGACGGTTTCCGGCTTTCGCTTCCCTGATTCCGTCATAAAGCCCCTGTTCAGTCACCCGGATCAACCTTGCCGCCTTTTCAGAAACGTCGCCGACGGGAACCGTTACTGCAGCGTCTCCGTAGTAACCGTTATAGTACGCTCCAAAATCGAGGCTCACTATATCTCCCGCCAGTAAAACCCTGTTTGAAGGCAATCCATGAACGACTTCTGAATTAACCGATATGCACAGGGAATAAGGGTAACCCAGATATCCCTTAAATGCCGGCTGTGCCCCCTTTTTCCGCACAAGCTCTTCTGAATATCTGTCCAGCTCACTGGTAGTTATACCAGGTTTGACTCTTTCCTTTAGTGCACTTAATATCTCAGCAACAATATGATTGCTCACCCTCATTTTTTCAATTTCTTCTGGCAGCTTTAGGATAACCATACTATTAAATATAGTATTAACGCCGTCTTGCAATGCGACCTTTCTTCATGAATCCTTCATATTGTCTCGTCAACAAATGTGTTTCTATCTGACCTGCCGTATCAAGTGCTACACCAACTACAATTAAAAGTGCCGTCCCGCCGAAATAAAAAGGTACATTAAACTTTGTTATTAGTATGCTGGGAAGTACACAAACGGCCGATACATATATTGCTCCGCTAAAAGTTAATTTCGACAAGACGTCATCAATATATTCCGCCGTTTTTTTGCCGGGTCTTATCCCGGGAACATAGCCACCGTACTTTTTCATGTTATCGGAAACGTCGGCAGGGTTAAAGACTACCGCAGTATAAAAATAACAGAAGAATACTATAAATACGACGTACAGTAATTCATAGACCATCTTCCCCTGGCTCAAGGCGCTTGAAACCGCTTTCATCCATGGGTGGTCGATGAAGTTAGCTATAGTAGCCGGAAACATTATAATGGATGAGGCAAATATAGGTGGAATGACCCCTGCCGTATTGACCTTCAAGGGCAGATGAGTCGTCTGTCCTCCATACATTTTTCGTCCGACAACTCTCTTTGCATACTGTACAGGTATTCTCCTCTGGCCGCTTTCAACAAATACGATGACCCCTGTAACTGCAACCATCAGTATAACAAGAATAACGATGAAAAAAATACCCATCTCTCCCGCAGAAAGCAAACTGAAAGTTTGGTAGATAGCAGCGGGGCCTCTACATACAATGCCGGCAAAGATGATGAGCGATATCCCATTGCCAATCCCTTTTTCCGTAATCTGTTCCCCCAACCACATGATGAATGCCGTACCCGCAGTCAATGTTATCACTGTCATGAGGCGAAAGCCCCAGCCAGGATCCATAACAATAGAAGCCCCTGTGGGTCCGGCCATATGTTCCAGTCCAACGGAAATACCGAAACCTTGAATGATACTTAAAATTACCGTACCGTATCGGGTGTATTGAGTGATCTTCCTCCTTCCCGCCTCGCCTTCCTTGGATAGTCTCTCTAAATGGGGGATAGCAATGGTCAGCAACTGAAGGATAATGGACGCGCTAATATAGGGCATGATACCAAGAGCAAACACGGACACATTTGAAAAAGCCCCGCCGGCAAACATATCAAAAAAGCCCAGCAAGGAGCCTTTCGCCTGTTCGATAAAACCTGCCAAGGCAGTCCTATCTATGCCGGGTGTGGGAACATGTGCGCCTATCCTGTAAACAGTCAAAAGGAGAAATGAATAAAGAATTCTCTTTTGAAGCTCCGGGATCTTTCCAATATTTTTTAAGCCGTCTAACAAGTCAGACCACCACCGTGATCGAGCCGCCGGCAGCTTCAATTTTCTCTCTGGCTCCGCGGCTGATCATGTTAATCTTTAATGATACAGGATAATCTATATTTCCCTTGCTTAAAACCTTGATGCCATCCGCTTTCGCCCTCACAAGGCCGGCGTTAACAAGTACCTTTTTATCGATAACTGAACCTTTAGAAAATTTTTTCAATTGCTCTACATTGATGGTAGCAATCTCCCTGCGGAAGGGATTGCGAAATCCTCTCTTCGGCAATCTTCTCGAAAGGGGCATCTGTCCGCCTTCAAATCCGGGGCGAACTCCTCCACCTGAACGTGCATTCTGACCTTTATGTCCCTTGCAGGATGTGCCGCCATGCCCTGATCCGTCACCGCGGCCTACCCTCTTCCTTTTTTTTCTCGAACCATCAGGCGGTTTTAATGAACCCAAATTCATGCCTTGTCCCCTTTAAGCTCTTCCATACATACCAGATGACTGACTTTATCAATCATACCCCGAATCTCAGGTGTATCGTCCAGCATAACTGTCTTGTTCAATTTACCAAGTCCCATCCCACGCAGTATTTGCCGCTGTTTCTGTGGTCTACCTATATAACTTCTTATCTGCGTTATCTTAAGCTTTTTTCCCACTATTTACCCCTATGTAAGACAACTGCCAATTGCAACAACTAACAGAATGTTCCTTATAAGCTATGATTTATGAATTCAGGAAAACGTCAGTTTTCAGTACCGCTTTTCCCTCTCAGTGACGATATTTCCACAGGGTCTTTCAATTGACTCAGGCCATCAATGGTAGCCTTTACCAGATTGTGCGGATTGTGCGAACCTAAACATTTCGTCAATATGTTATGGACACCGGCAACTTCAAGAACCGCTCTGACAGCTCCCCCTGCTATGAGACCAGTTCCCTCGGATGCAGGCTTCAGGAGAACTCTCCCTGCCCCATATTTTCCAATAACCTCGTAGGGAACCGTTCTGTTAGAAATGGCAACTTTCACCATGCTCTTCTTGGCTTTTTCCATGCCTTTTCTGATCGCCTCTGGTACCTCATGGGCCTTTCCCAGACCGGCGCCCACAGCTCCCTTCCCATCGCCAACCACGACTACAGCGCTGAACCTGAACCTCCGCCCGCCTTTGACTACTTTAGCAGTCCTGTTAATCGTTATCACCCTGTCAAGAAGTTCTAATTCTTCCATACTCTCAATTAATATCCATTCCCTTCAAGTTATATGGTCCAAAACTAAAATATTAATCCTGACTCTCTCGCCGCTTCTGCAAGTGCCTCAACACGCCCATGGTAAAGGTATCTTCCTCTATCAAAGACAACATGATCGATTCCTATGGCCTTCAATCTTTTTGAAACGAGCTTACCCACTTCCCTTGCCACATCAACCTTCTTCAATTCCTTAAGGGTCCCCTTTATTTCCTTGCTCAGCGTCGAGGCTTCAGCCAATGTCCTCCCAACGTCATCTGCAATAGCCTGAACATATATATGCTGGGTGCTTCTGAATACAGAAAGACGCGGTCTGTTCTCTGTGCCGAATATTTTTCCCCTTACTCTCTTTTTTCGTTTAATCCTTATCTTTTCTATTTTCTTCGTTGCCAATGTTTTACCCCTTATAATAGAAGTATTGTGCAGTCATTTAGGCCCCGACCGACTTACCAACTTTTCTCCTTACCTTCTCACCGATGTAACGTATCCCTTTTCCTTTATAGGGTTCCGGTTTCTTCAAATCCCTAATTTCTGCGGCAACTCTTCCAACGAGCTGCTTGTCAATGCCGGCAACGATCACATTCACCTGCTTATCAATCTTTACATCTATTCCTTTAGGAATCTTGTAATCCACAGGACTGGAAAATCCCAGAACCAGTTTGAGGGTGTCACCACTTCTTTCCGCGCGGTATCCAATTCCGGACAATTCGAGACTCTTCTGGAAGCCAACACTGACACCCATTACCATATTCGCCATCAGTGTCCTGACTAGGCCATGATACGATTTTTCTTTTCTGCTCTCAGCAAGCGTTTTTACTTCTACAGCTCCGTCTTTTACAGCAACCTCGATACCACGTGGTAATTCCATTGACAGAGTTCCTTTGGGACCCTCTACCTTGATGGTCGATTTATCCTGACTGATTTTTACCCCTTTAGGGATTACAACAGGTTTCTTACCAATTCTTGACATTTATAAATCTCCGGAGACTCATTACCAACATTTAATAAAATTTACTACCACACGTTGCAGAGGATTTCGCCGCCTACCTTCATCTCACTTGCTTCCTTGTCAGTCAAAACCCCTTTTGATGTGGAAAGAATTGCAATGCCATAACCGCTTAGTACCTTCGGAATCTTTTCACTCTTTACATAAACCCGTCTTCCCGGCTTGCTGATCCTTTGAATACCTGTGATAACCGACTTCTTCGCATCAGCATATTTCAGGTATATCCTCAACACCTGATGTCCACTTCCATCTTTCTTTACGTCAAAGCCTCCGATATAACCGGATTTTTTTAATACCTTTGCAATGCTGAGATTTATCTGGGATAATAGTACATCAACACTTTTAAATCGTACCTTGTTGGCGTTTCGTATTCTTGTCAACATATCAGCAATAGGATCTGTCATTCCCATATCTTACTCCTTAACATGCATTACCAGCTTGACTTGATAAGCCCGGGAATTTCACCCCTCATGGCGAGATTCCTCAGGCATATCCTGCACATATCAAATTTCCTGAAGTATGCCCTTGGCCTCCCGCAAAGGGGGCACCGATTATATAGCCTAACTGAAAATTTTGGTGTCCTTTTCGCTTTTGCAATCAGGGATTTTTTTGCCACACGTATTCCTCCAGATATTTTTCCTTTTCATACATCAATTTCTAAACGGCAGTCCCATGAGCCTCAACAGTTGTCTTGCTTCTTCATCCGTCCTTGCCGATGTTGTAATCACTACATTCATTCCTCTTATCTTATCAATCTTATCATACTCTATTTCAGGGAAGATGATCTGTTCCTTCAATCCCAGGGCGAAATTACCTCTCCCGTCAAAAGACTTTGGTGAAATCCCCCTAAAATCGCGGACCCTCGGAAGTGCAACATTTACAAGCCTGTCAAAAAACTCGTACATCCTATCCCCCCTCAAGGTAACCCGACATCCTATGGACATACCCTGGCGCAGCTTAAATGTGGCAATTGACTTCCTTGCTTTTGTTATCACAGGTTTTTGACCAACAATCAGCGAAAGATCTGCAACTGCACTATCAAGTGCTTTTATATTCTGAATCGCTTCACCAACACCCATGTTTACTACAATTTTTTCGAGCTTCGGCACCTGCATTCTATTTTTATAATTAAACTCTTTAATCAAAACAGGAACTACTTCTTTTATATAATAATCTTTCAGTCTAGCCATTTTCTTGACCTATGTATCCAATATCTCATTGCATTTTTTGCAAACTCGATTTTTTCTTCCATCTTCCAGGATCTTGAACCCCACCTTGACACCGGTATCACATTTGCTGCAGAGGAACATCACATTGGAAACGCTGATCGGCCCTTCCTTCTCTACGATGCCTCCCTTACCCTTTGCATCTGGCCTCTTATGTCTTTTAATGATGTTCAGCTTCTCCACAACGACTTGGTCTTTATCGCTCACAATCTTCAAAATCTTGCCGGTCTTACCTTTATCTTTACCGGCTATCACTTTCACCATATCGCCTTTTTTCAATCGCTTGACCTGCATTTCATATACCCCGTTCCAACCCTTTATAACACCTCTGGCGCCAGAGAAATGATCTTCATAAACTGTTTAGCCCGTAGCTCTCGCGCCACCGGACCAAAAATCCTTGTCCCTATGGGCTCCAATTGATTAGTAATCAGGACAGCAGAATTATCATCAAACTTCAGGTATGATCCGTCGGGCCTCCTTACTTCCTTTGCGGTACGTACGACAACTGCCTTCATAACATCCCCTTTTTTTACCTTCGAATTCGGGAGTGCCTCCTTCACAGATACAACAATTATATCGCCGACGCTTGCATATCTTCTTTTAGACCCGCCAAGAACCTTGATGCATGCAACTTTCTTCGCACCTGAATTATCTGCCACATTTAAGACGGTTTGCATCTGAATCATGATATCACCTTACCTGTCCAGTAATCTCATTTCTCACTGACCAGATTCTCTTACGTTTATTTTAGTCACTCGGCCTTTTCAAGTATTGCACGCATTCGCCACCGTTTTTCCCTGCTCAATGGTCTCGACTCGACAATGATAACCTTATCACCAATATTACAGCTATTGGCCTCATCGTGGGCTTTATACTTCACATAGCGTCTAATATATTTATGGAATACGGAATGCTTGACAAGCCTCTCTGCACGGACAATAATTGTCTTGTCCATCTTATTGCTGACTACAACGCCTTTAATGATTCTCTTATTACCACGCTCCCTCATATCTATTGAACCTCCCTTTCCCTGAGTATCGTCTTGACACGTGCAATGTTTCTTTGTACGGAACGCACTGCTGCAGGAGATTCCAACTGCCCGGACGTATGTCGCAATCTAAGCTTGAATAGTTCCTCAACAAGCTCTTTATTCTTTTGTACCAACTCATCAATACTAAGGTCTCTTATCTCTTTAATCTTCACACAATCATCTCCCTCGACAGAAACTTAGTAGCAATAGGAAGTTTATGAGCGGCCAGCCTGAATGCCTCACGTGCAACATCCTCGGAAACACCTTCCATCTCATAAAGTACTAAACCTGGTTTTATTACTGCAACCCATCCTTCCGGTGCTCCCTTTCCTTTCCCCATACGAGTTTCTGCTGGTTTTTTAGTTATTGATTTATGAGGAAATATCCGAATCCAGATTTTCCCTCCCCTCTTGACATGTCGGGTCATGGCGACACGCGCAGCTTCAATTTGTCGGGCTGTGATCCAGCCGCACTCTGTGGCCTGAAGGCCATACTCACCAAAGGTTATGGAACTTCCTTTGGTTGCCTTACCACTCATCCGACCTCTCTGCAACTTTCTGTACTTCACCCTCTTTGGCATTAACATAATTCAATAACCCCACCGCAAAAAACTCTGAATCCTGAGCATGATATCCTAAATCCTAACCACTATCGAAATACAAATGTAAAAACGTTCAGGACCTATATTAATTCACCTTTGTTTAGAATTTCGACATTGGGATTTCGGATATAATTCTATTTAATAGTTGCTTCTTTTTTACCGGGAAGTACCTCCCCATGGAATATCCACACTTTTACACCAATAAGCCCATAGGCCGTATTCGCCTCTGCAAATCCCCAGTCTATATCAGCCCGCAGCGTGTGCAGGGGAACTCTTCCTTCTCTATACCATTCCGATCTTGCCATCTCGGCTCCGCCGAGTCTGCCGGCACAACTTACTCTGATCCCTTTAGCGCCAAATTTGAGAGAAGATGTAACACATTTCTTCATTGCCCTCCTGAAAGCAACGCGCCGCTCGAGCTGAAGGGCGACATTTTCAGCTACAAGCTGTGCATCGACTTCGGGTTTGCGCACCTCAAGAATGTTGATAATAATCTCGCTCTTTGAAACGTCTTCAAGCTCTTTCTTCAGCTTCTCAATCTCTGAACCCTTCTTGCCGATAATGATTCCCGGACGAGCTGTGTAAATATTGACCTTAGCCTTGTTGGCAGCCCTTTCTATCTCTATCCTGGAAACGCCGGCGTGATACAATTTCTTCTTCAGATATCTTCTGATATTTATATCTTCATGAACCAATTCACTGTAATTTTTCTCCGAAAACCACTGCGAGCGCCATGTCTTTATACCGCCCACCCTGAAACTGATCGGGTTAACCTTCTGCCCCAACCTTCCACCTCCTCAAGATTTACTCTTCATCTAGAATAACTGTTATGTGGCTCATCCTTTTTCTTATAGATGCCGCCCTTCCCTGTGCCCTCGCTCTCCATCTCTTCAGTGATGGGCCCTGATCTACATAAATTTCTTTCACAAAAAGAATACTCTCGTCTATATTGGGGTTCTGTTTTGCATTGGCAATGGCGGATTTTAAAACCTTATTGACAACACCGGCAGAATACTTTCTTGTAAATTGGAGTATCTTCTTGGCTTCTTCTATGTTCTTCCCTCTGACTAAATCCACTACCAATCTCGCCTTTTGAGGAGAAACTCTAATATACTTGGCAATTGCTTTTGCTTCCATTTCACTAAACTCCAAACCGCCAATTTTAACGGCACTGTAAAAAGACCATATGCTGTGCTTAGATTCATCCTTCGTCATTGTGACGTACATAAAAGTACGACTCATTCTTCAGGATTCGCGCGCCTTGCCTCTGGAGCTTTTTACTTCGCCATGTCCATTGTCCACTTATGTTTC
>DASPQI010000099.1:0-2532 GCA_035625045.1 Syntrophales bacterium
GCAACAAGCTTGTGGTCGCCGAGGACGGACAGGAAGCGCTGGATTATCTCTTCGGCAAGGGAGGAGCTGCCCCGCCTCTTTTACCGGCGGTCATCCTGCTCGATTTGAAATTGCCCAAGATGGACGGCCTGGAGGTTTTGAGGCGCATGCGCGCAAATGAACGGACGAAGAGGCTGCCCGTTGTGATCCTCACTTCTTCCAGTGAAGAACAGGATCTGATAAAATCTTACAACCTCGGGGCAAACAGTTATATCCGTAAGCCAGTAGATTTTAAAAAATTTTCAGAGGTAATTCAACAACTGGGCTTGTACTGGCTGATATTGAACGAGCCTCCACCGGAAGGGTGAAGGGTTTATGAATACCAGACTCGATGTTTTAATAGTAGAAGATTCAGAGGCTGATACTTTACTTGTTATCCGTATATTGAATCGGGGCGGTTACGATACAACTTACGAGCGTGTGGATTCAGCGGAAGCCATGCGCGGAGCTCTACGAAAGGAGTCATGGGATCTCATCATTTCCGATTATTTGATGCCCGGTTTTAGCGGCACTGCTGCCTTAGCATTATTAAAGAAAACAGGACTCGATATCCCTTTTATCATTGTTTCAGGTAAGATAGGTGAGGAAACGGCGGTAGAAGTTATGAAAGCCGGTGCCCATGACTACATCATGAAGGACAACTTGCAGCGACTTGTCCCTGCTATAGATCGGGAATTGAAGGAAGCGGTCGTTAGGCGTGAACGCAGGCAGGCAGAGGAGGAACTGAAAAAATATCGTGAGCACCTTGAAGATCTGGTCAAAGAGCGCACGGAGGAGTTGTCCTTAGCAAAAGAAAGGGCTGAAGAGGCGGACCTTATGAAATCGGCCTTTCTAGCCACAATGTCTCATGAACTGCGTACGCCGCTGAATACCATCATCGGTTTCACCGGCATTCTTCTGCAGGGTCTGGCAGGCTCCCTCAATGATGAACAGAGAACACAGATGATTATGGTAAAGGAGAGCGCCATCCATCTACTTAACCTCATCAGGGATGTACTGGACGTGACTCAGATCGAAGCTGGGCGGATGAAACTGCGAATAGAGCCGCTTGACATGATTAAACTCATCGATAAAACTGTATTGGCCGTGAAACATCTGGCAGACGAGAAAGGGCTTGACCTCATTTCCCGGGTGGCTGCGGAAGTTGATTGGATCAACAGTGATCCATACCGCGTGGAACAAATTGTCATTAACCTTCTCAATAACGCGATAAAGTTTACAGAAAAGGGCAGGGTATGTGTCGAGTGCCGGATAAGAAACGGATGGCTGGAGACATCTGTGACAGATACCGGCATCGGGATCAAGCCTGAGGATAAGGTGCACATCTTCGAGATGTTCAGGCAGATTGACAGGGGACTCGACCGCCAGAAGACAGGTGCCGGACTGGGACTCGCTATTTCCAAGCGGCTGGCTGAGGCACTGGGCGGTAAGATATTGGTAGAGAGTACAGCAGGTATAGGAAGCACCTTCACCTTAACGCTACCTCTGGAAAGATAAAACAAATAAAAAATAATTGTATTATTTATTCCCCAAGCATGCTTGATGCCTTAATTTCCGTAGCAAAGCTGGTCCGGCGAAACAAAATGAAGAGTGCCACGGCCATCATCCCATCACCCAAAGCTGCCACATAGATAATCGGCGGCCATGGAGTCAGATAGGCATTGGTGCAGAGAAATATGAAGGCCAAGCATTTCGTGGCGATGACAGTTTTGATCAGGTGGCGGTTTTGCTTTATATTTTTAAAGATAGCAATATTGAATAGCCCGAGGCAAAAAAGAAACAGCCCAGCCTGCCGGACAAAAAAGAAATTATCAATTTGCGCAAAGAAAAACCGACTGTAAAACCATTCCGTAAAAGAAAAGATAAAGACTCCGAGAATAAGGCTGTGTATTCCCACCAGCAAAAGAAATAAGGACAGGTACATTTCGTTCTTTGGTAAAAATTCTATTTCTTTCATTGCTTTCTTGATTAACTCAAAATTCACTCTTTATACCTCCTCATATCTGATTACCATCAATCTCCAGTGGATCATTAATAATATCAATATTTGGCTTTACAACATGCTGATATCATCCAGTTAATCGAGTATCCTTCTTTCTTCACGTCTCACGGAATTTAGACAGTTTTAAAGAATGACAAGGAAAACGAATGATATGGCTGAGATAATCAAATACTGTCCTCGACGTACAGAAGGCGGAATATCATATTGCTTGCTCATACGTCCAAGCAGGAAAAGAGCTGCGACTGCGCCACCCAACGTCATGATCGGGTTCAATGCCTTCAGCGTGCCCAGATTGGGCGTAATCCATTCTTGTGGAACCATGGAACCGAGGCCTATCAAATCCACTATCCATGGAAGGATATTAGGACCGTTGTTTACAAGTTCGTGGAGATAGACATTCAAGAAACAGGCAAAAGCCACGAAAAGGTAAGCGTATCCCGAGACAGTAAAATATTTTTTCCAGAATGGACTGACTGGGAACCCTGATGCGA
>DASPQI010000100.1:0-8233 GCA_035625045.1 Syntrophales bacterium
TCATGAAAATATCCCATTGTGGGAACAAAGGCTATTTTTTGCCCTTTATTCCTTATGGATTCTGAGAAGACCTGCATCTCCTTTATCGAGCGAATAATCTTCATATCTACCCGTATCCACAAAAAAAGCCCCTACGTCAAAGACGAGAGGCTCTCATACTATAACCAACGATTATATATTTCATCAAACCTTCCGTCTCAGTCCGTAGCCGGATCCAAGCGGTTTTGCTAATGGCTACCAAAATAACCGTAACTTGTCAAGGTATTTCTATCTGATGAAGGGCATTTGACAATTTTCCAAGTTCTTCAGCAGTCAGAGTTTCACCGCGTCTCATGCCGCTGATGCATGTCTTCTTAAGTGCTGTTACGACGTCACTTTCTGAATATTCCAACAATTGCGAACTTCTGATATTATTTAAAAGTGTCTTTCGTCTTTTTGAAAAGGCAATTTTTACAATTTTGAAGAAGAAATCATCATCTTTTAAATCCAGCAGAGGTTTATCTCTTATGATGATCTTCATAACAGCCGATATTACCTCCGGTTTGGGATAGAAACAACTTCGAGGAATTACCATTTCCCGAGAGCATTCCGTATACATAGAAACCAATACCGTCGGTATCCCATACTCCTTTGTCCCTGGAGATGCAACAAGTCTGTCTGCCAGTTCTTTTTGGAACATGAGAATCATAGACGAAATATGGCTCCTATGAGTTAATAAATGAAACAGTATCTGTGATGAAATGTTATAGGGGATGTTCCCTATAACCTTTGTTTTCTTTGATGGGGATTCAAAACTGGCTGAACAAAAATTATACTCAAGGACATCTGTTTGAACAATATCCACATGATGATACCCCGCAAGTCTTTCCTTCAGAATACCGACCATTCTGGGATCTACTTCGAGGGCTATAACCTTTCGCGCCACTTGTGCTATCATCTCCGTCATGATTCCAATGCCGGCGCCTATCTCGATTATCGTATCATCTTCCCGGAGATCCGATATCTTCAAAATTTTATTTATGACATTTTTGTCTTCAAGGAACGACTGACCCAGTCGCTTGAGGGGTCGTATCCCGCGATCTCTAAGGATTTTTCTTACTGTCGTCATACATCAAAGAGAATCTAACGGCCATCTGGAAACCGCGTTCATATCTAAAGGGTCTTTAAACCCTCTCGTCAAAAGATATTCACCTATGACGGCTATCATAGCCGCGTTGTCGGTACATAATGCAGGAGGCGGTATGTATACTTTGAATCCCGTGCATTTAGACTCTTCGGCAAATTTTTCCCGCAACCGGCTGTTTGCAGCAACTCCGCCGCACACAACTATTTTTGATAGAGAGCAAAGGCGTGTAGCCCTCATTGTTTTTTCTACGAGCACGTCAACAACTGCCTCCTGGTAGCTGGCGGCCACATCAGGTAATTCATTCTCACTAAAAGGACGCCCCCTTTTTTTAATATTAACCAATAGGGATGTTTTCAAGCCGCTAAAACTAAAATCCAGGCTTTCTTTCATAGCTCTGGGGAATTTTATCCATTCACGGTTTCCTTTTTTTGCCATCTGATCAATCACGGCACCTCCGGGATAGCCTATATTCAGAAGCTTGGCTGCTTTGTCAAAAGCCTCACCTGCGGCATCGTCCATTGTCTGACCCAGAATGGTAAAATTTTGAAAATCATTCACCAGGTAAATGTGTGTATGTCCGCCAGACACTACGAGCGCCACAAATGGAAACTCGGGGGCATCATCGGTGAGGAAGATGGACGCGATATGGCCCACAAGATGATTAATACCTACAATCGGAATATTCAATGCGAAAGCAATAGCCTTGGCGGTCGACAAACCCACGAGGAGGGCGCCAACCAATCCCGGACCTCTGGTCACCGCTATCCCTTCGATGTCATTTAAAGTTATTTCAGCATCACTGAGGGCCTGGCGTATGACTGGTACGATCATCTCCATATGTTTCCGAGAGGCTATCTCCGGTACAACGCCGCCATAAATACTGTGCAGATCTGCCTGGGAAGCGACAATATTAGAACGAAGCAATATCCCGTCCTGCAAGACAGCTGCCGCCGTTTCATCGCAGGAGGTCTCTATCCCCAACACGTACATCTTTTCATCCTCAGTACAATTTCCTTTTTACAAATGGACAGGAATTATATATAGAACTGTACAACCTTTGTAAATAACTTTTGAACATCTTGAGAAAGACAATAAGAACGGTCTATCATGGAATTTAAGACAGATTTCTTGATATTAGGAAGCGGTATAGCGGGATTAAGCTTTGCAATTAAAGCTGCAGATCTCGGAACCGTAGCCATTGTAACAAAAAAAGAAAAATCCGATTCCAACACAAATCTTGCTCAAGGCGGAATTGCGGCTGTTTTTGATAAAAATGACAGATTTGAATTTCATATCAATGATACCCTTGTTTGCGGCGCCGGTCTATGCAAAGAAGAAGTTGTCAGATTTGTTGTAATGGACGGTCCTGAAAGAATCAAGGAACTCATGCAGTGGGGAGTTGAATTCACAAAGGCAAAAAATACCGATAACAGCACTTATGATCTTGGTCGAGAAGGTGGTCATTCCATGAGACGCGTGCTGCATTCGCGCGACCTCACCGGTCAAGAGATAGAACGCGCCCTTCACGAAAAGGCAAGCTTAAAAAGAAATATCAAGATTTTTGAAAACCACATCGGCATTGATCTCATTCTGAAATCCACCGTCCTTCGTCGAAAAGACGGCCCCCTTGATAAATGCCTCGGCGCTTACATACTCGATACCGACCGCAATGAGATTCATACCTTCAAGTCAAAATTCACGATTCTGGCCACCGGCGGCACCGGGAAGGTATATCTTATTACAACAAATCCGGACATTGCAACCGGCGACGGCATCGCCATGGCATACAGGGCAGGAGCCATCATTGCTAATATGGAGTTTATCCAGTTTCACCCAACATGCCTTTATCATCCGGAAGCGAAATCCTTTCTTATCAGCGAGGCTGTCCGGGGAGAAGGAGGAATTCTAAAATTAAAAAATGGT
Organism: Syntrophales bacterium; assembly: GCA_035625045.1. Classification (GTDB taxonomy): domain Bacteria; phylum Desulfobacterota; class Syntrophia; order Syntrophales; family UBA2185; genus DATKLL01. Next base: position 3,050 of record DASPQI010000100.1, read on the forward strand.
TCCACGTTCATGGAAAAATATCATCCGATGAGAAGCCTAGCGCCGAGGGACATTGTCGCCAAGGCGATTGACACGGAATTAAAAAAATCCGGTGACGAATATGTTCTGCTGGACATTACTCATAAAGACAGAGAGTTTTTAATCAGCAGATTTCCCAATATTTATAACAAGTGTCTGCAATTCGGAATAGATATCACGAAAGATGGGATCCCTGTTGTTCCCGCCGCTCATTATCAGTGCGGAGGCGTATCAGTAGACCACTCCGGGGAAACAAGCATTGAACACCTCTTTGCCTGCGGTGAGGTATCATGCACGGGACTTCATGGCGCCAACCGGCTCGCGAGCAATTCGCTTTTAGAAGCGGTCGTATTCGCTCACAGGTCTTTTTTAAAGATATCAGAAATTTTTCGGTCGACAGAAGACGATCTTACCGCCATTCCCGCATGGGACCCTAGAGGAGCTACGGAAAGTGATGAATCCATCGTCGTAGCTCACAACTGGGATGAAATAAGAAGGTTTATGTGGAACTACGTAGGGATTGTAAGGTCAAATAAAAGATTGGAACGCGCATATCGCAGGATTGACCTGATCAGCCGCGAGATCGACGAATACTACAGAAATTTCATTATCACACGAGATCTGATTGAACTACGGAACATCGCAACAGTAGCAAAACTAATCATTCAGTGCGCCTTAATGAGAAAAGAAAGTAGGGGTCTTCACTATAACATAGATTATCCGGAAAAGGATGACCAGTACGGGTTGAAAGATACGATCATTTCCAGGGAACAACCTTTTAGTATGAAAACATCATGTTGATGATTAAAATATTAACCAAACACCCTTTTATAAACAAAGTCTGTATGCTTCAGGAAATTCTCTATTCTGAACGCGGCATCTATATCACCACGGTTTAAACAAGCCATCACCATTTTGTCTTTCAAAAGCAATTTTTTAAAGTCGATATCCTCCTGCCATGATTTCATGGCATTTTTCTGAACAACGGCATACGCATTTTCCCGGGACATTCCTTTTTCTATGAGTTTCAAAAGTACTATCTGGGAAAAAATTACACCCTTTGTCATGTTTAGATTGGCAAGCATCCTTTCAGGATAAACTACCAGCTTATCTACCAGGTCAGTAAACCTGTTCAACATGAAATCAAGAAGGATTGTCGCATCAGGGGCAATTACTCTTTCCACGGACGAGTGGCTGATATCCCTCTCATGCCACAGTGCCATGTCTTCCATGGCGGCCAGAGCATATGACCTCATTAATCTTGCGAGGCCGGACAGATTCTCCGACAAAACGGGATTCCGTTTATGGGGCATGGCGGATGATCCCTTTTGTCCGTGTGTGAAGTACTCTTCCGCCTCCCTGACCTCTGTTCTCTGAAGCAATCTTATCTCTTGGGAAAATTTATCGATAGAAGATGCAATAATGGCCAGGGTAGTAAAAAATTCCGCGTGCCGGTCCCTTTGGACAATCTGGGAAGATACAGGTGCCGGTTTAAGGCCCAACTTGTGACAAACATATTTTTCAACCGATGGATCTATGAAGGAGAATGTACCAACAGCGCCGGAGATTTTTCCGCAGCTGATCGTATCTTTTGCGCGCAGCATCCTTGCTAGGTTTCTCGTCATTTCCTGGTGCCAGATGACCATCTTAAGACCGAACGTTATTGGCTCGGCATGAATCCCATGTGACCTTCCTATCATCACTGTATCTTTATATTTCAATGCTTTATTCTTTAGAACTTTAAGAAGTCGGTTCAAATCATCTATCAGAATATCCGATGCCTCTTTGAGAAGAACTGCGAGTGATGTGTCCAAGATATCCGATGAGGTCAGACCCATGTGAATAAATCTGCCATCCTTCCCTACCCTCTCTGCGACAGTTGTCAAAAACGCTATCACGTCATGCTTTGTGATTTTTTCCAACTCTTCGATTCTTGCCACATCAAATGCAGCCTTTTTTGCAATATTGTTTAGAGATTTTTTAGGAATTTCACCTAATTTTGCCATAGCTTCACAAGCTAAGATCTCGATATCCAACCATTTCTGATACCTGTTTTCAGGGCTCCATATGGCACTCATCTTTTCTCTCGAATATCTTGGAATCAACCTTCTCCTCCTGACGCAAGTATTATATTCTTTTACAAGTTTTGGTATGTCAGCAATATAAAACAAAAAATCTTAAAAGGAAATCAAAAAAACTGTTGATGTTATAATATATGACGTATAATAAATTTAGCTAAACTTCACAACAAGGAGGGCACTTTAAACAAATATTTCCCCATGTGGTGTCCAATCTCATAAAATTTAGGAATTATATGTTAATATAAATGATATTTTAATATCTGCAAGGAAAACAAAAATGGACATTTATAAATTTAGAAAACCGCAATACCAGGTTGATCAATTATTTCTAAACAGGTGGTCGCAAAGAAGCATGTCTGGCGAAGAGATCAGCGAAGATCTCTTATTTTCGCTCTTCGAAGCGGCCCGGTGGGCTCCGTCATCAGGCAATAATCAGCCCTGGCGATTTCTTTATGCCCGCAGAAATACAGATTACTGGCCTGTATTTTTTGATCTCATGACAGAACAAAATAGAGTCTGGGCGAAAAATGCCGCTGTGTTGATTGTCGTAATATCTAAAAGGACATTTGACTATAATGAGAAACCTGCCCGAACTCATTCATACGATGCTGGTGCAGCCTGGGAGAACTTTGCCCTCCAAGGTTCCTTGAAAGGATTGGTAATTCATGGCATGGAGGGTTTTGATTATGATAGAGCGAAGGACGTCCTCAATGTCCCCGATTTATTTCAGGTCGAAGCGATGATTGCCGTTGGCATACCGGGGAAGAAAGAGGACCTTCCGGAAAACCTCCTGAAAAGAGAATTTCCCTCACCAAGAAAAACTCTTTCAGAAATCGTGATAGAAGGCAAATTTTAATTATATTGAGATGAATTGGTAACCAATACATATGCATTTAAGCATTAATAGAAATAAATCTCATCCCTTTTTGTTTAACCTTTCATATTTCAAGTGAAGAGAAGAAAGAATATTTATATGGCCGATAAGGATGTTTCGCAATTGAAGGAAAAGATAATCTTACCGGATGAAGTTTTGACAAAAATCAAACCGGGTATGAGCATTTTCCTCGGAACAGGAGTAGCTGAACCGAGAACACTTGTGAAGCACCTGACATCGTCTGAACTCTCAAACCTTACGGATCTGGAATTGATTCAAATTGTCAGCCTCGGAGACGCAATAGCATTCAGCAACACGGCAACAGCTAGGAAATACAGGTTAAAAACATTTTTCCCGGGATGGACGGCAAGTCAAGCCATAACGGCAGGTTCAGTAGATATAATTCCGTGCCGTTTTTCACAAATACCGAAACTTTTCGATTCGGGGGCAATACGAGTCGATATAGCATTCATTCAGATCACGCCGCCTGATATTAGAGGCTATTCCAGCCTGGGTGTCTCAGTGGATGTTGTCAAACATGTAATAAACTGCGCATCTATCGTAGTAGGCGAAATTAACGATAAAGTCCCTCGCACCATGGGTAATACATTTGTCCACATTAATGATTTGGATTTTATGATCAATGCGACTGAACCGCCAATTTATTTCCAACGATGGCCTTATGACGATGTTATTGACAAGGTAGCTTATAATGTAGCTTCCGTCATAGAAGATGGAAGCTGTATCTCATTCTATTCAGGCGCATTATTTGAGGCATTGGGAAAGCACTTGACGCGCAAGAAGGACCTTGGTGTCCACACCTTTTTTTTCACTGATCCTCTTATGGATCTTGTCAAATGCGGTGCTGTTACAAACAAAAAGAAAATGCATTACCGTGACAAATCTCTTACCGCATACGCTCAGGGTACAGAAGAACTTATGAAATGGCTGCACCGCAATCCACTCATTGAATTTCAGGGAATCGATGTCGTTTCCGACCACATGATGATTGGTATGAACGACAAGATGATTGCCATTCTTCCTGCCCGGAAAGTTGACCTTACAGGAGGCATCTCCCTCCCTGTTGGTAAAGGCAATGTAACACCGGGACCAGGCCAGGCCCAGGAACTATTTGCTGGTGCGGAACACTCGCACGGCGGAAGGACAATATTTGCACTGCCAAGTAGGAACCTTAGAGGGGAATCTAATATACTGCTCTCTGCTGATGATTTTCCCAACCAATTTACAAATCGAGAATCATTGGATCTTATTATTACTGAATATGGTATCGCTTCAATGATCGGTCGAACAGTCCGCGAACGCGCTCAGGCATTGATAGATATCGCTCATCCTGATGATCGTTTAGAATTGGTTCGAAAAGCTAAGGTGGCGAATATATTATACTCAGATCAGATTTATTTAGAAGAATCAGGACACTTTTATCCAAACAAGATTTCTTGTACACACACATTCAGGGACGGATTAACGGTTCACTTCCGTGCAATCAAGCCTTCCGACGAAGAGGAGATGCGGAAGTTGTTCTATAGATTTTCTGATAAGGCGGTATTTTACCGATATTTTACCCCCGTAAAAGTCATGCCGCATGCAAAAATGCAAGAGTATGTCAATGTGGATTACAGGTGTCGCATGTCCATTGTAGGGCTAATCGAGGAAGGTGGTGTTGAGCGTCTCATTGCCGAAGGGCGTTATGTTCTTCTTGATGATCGCCCTTTTGCCGACACTGCATTCGTTGTAGACGAAAAATACCAGGGGAGAGGCATTGCGAATTTTATTCTCGGCATGCTTGCCTCCTTTGCTCAAGAACAGGGTATTAAAGGTTTCACAGCCGATGTCCTTGCAGATAACAAAGCAATGATCAAGGTATATGAAAAGTCCGGCTACCCAATGCAGGCTGTCGTTGAATATGGGGTCTATCACCTTACAATTCCTTTTTCGGATCAACATGAGTCGCGATCCGATCTAACTATGAAGTAAACAATCAATCAGAAACCGTTGTTGAGTTAACCCTTGATGGCTATGTACACGATCAAAGAAACTATGTTGAATTAATCAATGTTAAATGTTAAAGGACACACACGAATGAAGCCCTCGACCAAGAGCGGCCTATCATTAAAAGTAATGACCGTGATGGGTATTTGAATACTTTACCCGCCAATCGGGAGATAGATTTATGAAAAACGTTATAAAACT
>DASPQI010000101.1:0-8961 GCA_035625045.1 Syntrophales bacterium
AGGCCCGTTGCTGGTAAGACGGGCACAACGGATGATATTAGAGATGCGTGGTTCATAGGCTTTACACCCTCACTGGTGGCTGGCGTGTGGGTTGGCTTCGATCAGGAAAGATCTCTCGGCAAGCAAGAAGTAGGTGGAAGGGCTGCAGCGCCTATATGGCTCTATTTCATGGAAAAAGTCGTTCAAGGCAAACCAGTAGAAGTTTTTCCCGTTCCGGATGGAATAGTTTTCATCAAGGTAGATCCGCATACAGGCATTCCGGCAACACGGTCAACTCAAGGAGCCATATTTGAAAGTTTCCTTGAAGGCACAACCACAAGCGCAAGCGGCTCCGTGCCTGAAGAGGTTGATGCGAAGCAGGAAGAGCAGAAGCAGGATAGCAGAGATGCCTCCCATTAATAAAATTCTTTATCCTCAGTCAGTTTAAATTTCCGCTTTTAGTGAAAAATTAGCTAAGCATAACCGACTGCCGGCATATATGCTTAAGAAACGCTTTTAATATGCCGATACATATAATATAAAGAAAAACAGGGTACATTAAAAAATACTTGACAAATCCAAATTTTAATATAGACTTAAAGGATAATTCATGAATAATGGTGAATACATGACCCGTCACAAACTGAGCAACATCCTAATCGTAGTGGTAGTACTTGTACTTAGGGGGACCGCTGCTCGGTTTCTGTGATGGATTGACATAGAAACAAAGAGCCGCGGGCCCCGCAACCCCGCGGCTTTTTTTATATTTGAAAAGCCGCCATTCAGAAAAATTTGCGGCTTTTTTATTGTCCAAATAATCAAGAAATTTGAAGGAAAAGAATTATGGAGACCATCGGTGCAGATATCATCATACAAATCCTCAGAGAGGAAGGGGTGGATGTTATCTTCGGATACCCTGGAGCAAACACACTGCCCTTACACGACCGCCTGACGAATAGCCAGATTCGCCATTATCTTATGCGGCACGAACAGGCAGCGGCCCATGCTGCCGACGGCTACGCCCGCGCCACGGGAAAAGTAGGTGTGTGTCTCGCAACATCGGGCCCGGGGGCAACCAATCTGGTAACCGGTATTGCCACAGCCTACATGGACTCAACACCAATGGTTGCCCTGACCGCACAGGTGAGCACGAGCCTCCTGGGACAGGATGCTTTTCAGGAAACGGATATTATCGGGATTACAATGCCAATCACCAAACATAGCTACCAGGTGCACGATGTTAACAATATTGCTCATACGCTGAGGCAGGCCTTTGAACTGGCCAAAACCGGGAGACCGGGACCTGTACTCGTCGATCTTCCTCGTGACATCCTGGCATCGAAATGTGAACCGGCGGAAAAACAGTCGGCCTCTGCACTGAAAACAAACGGCAAGATAGTGGAAGATCCGGAACAACTGGAAAAAATTGCCAAGGTTTTGAATCAGAGCGAAAGACCGATTCTTATTATTGGTGGTGGAGTCAAGTTGAGCAATTCATTTCACTTGATCCGTGAGCTTATAGAAAAGGCAAAAATCCCCTTCGTGACGACGATGATGGGCATTGGTTCCGTCGATACCACCAATGGGTATAACCTGGGCTTGATCGGAACTCACGGTAACGAGCTGGCAAACAAAATGGTGCATCAGTGCGATTTCATTCTTGCGGTGGGCACCCGTTTCTCGGACCGCAGTACCGCGCAAATCGAAGAATTCGCGCCTCTGGCAAAAATCGCCCAGATAGATATTGATCCCACATCAATAGGCAAGAGCATCAAGATCAATTTACCATACATTGGTGATATTAATGAGACACTCGCGGCTTTGCTGCCTCTTATTGATGAGAAGGAGAAATCTGAGTGGCTGCAGAGGATCGATACTGAAAGGGATGCGATAGTACAAAAACTTTCCGACAGCGGGTGCGGACAGGCGGGAGATATCATACGAATGGTTCAGGATACCATGCCCAAGGAAACGACGGTAACCGCGGACGTGGGACTTAATCAGATATGGACGATCCGTACATGGAGGCCGAGAGGCCCCCGCAGCCTAATCACCAGCGGTGGGATGGGCACCATGGGCTTCAGCCTGCCCGCTTCAATCGGCGTCAAGGTAGGAACACCGGAAAGGGCTGTTGTGGCTATCACAGGTGACGGCGGATTCTACATGAATATCCAGGAACTGGCAACAATCGGCTATTATAATCTGCCTATAAAGATTGTTGTCATCAACAACGGCCACCTAGGTATGATTCGCCAGATACAGTATCATTTTTACAATGGCCGCTTTAATACCATCGATCTGGGAAGAAACGTTGATTTCGTTGCCGTCGCCCGGGGCTTCGGTATACAAGGTTGCAGGATAGCCCTGGAGGAAGATCCCAAATGTGGAATTGAAACGATGGTCAACTCTTATGGTCCGTTTCTGCTAGAAGCTGTAGTCGATCCGGAAAATTATGTTTACCCCATCATACCGCCAGGATGCTCAAACATAGAGATGATGTATGAAAGACTTGCCTGATTGATCGATATACTACGGAGGACACGCTATGTTTAGAAAAATACGAGAACAGGAACAGACTATATCTATCTTAGTCAACAACCAACCGGGCGTGTTGTCCCGCGTAGGGGGTGTATTCGGCCGTCATGGTTACAACATCAAAAGTCTATGCGTGGCAGAAACCACGAACCCCGAGATTTCGAGAATTACACTGACTAGTGAATCGGATCCAGATTTTACCGAAAAAATAAAAAAACAACTGGATAAGCTCGTAGATGTCATTGAAGTCTCCGATCTCTCCGGACAGGCCTTCATTCAAAGAGAAATGATGCTAATCGGCGTTACGATAAAAGAAGGAACACAGTCAGAAATCCTGCGGGCAATTGAAACGTTCGGTTGCAGAATCGTTACCATGACATCCGATTATTTTATTCTGGAAATAACAGGTCATCAGGACGAAACGGCCGCAATCTTAAAATTCTTTCAATCATTTGGTGTGGAAGAAACAAACAGAACCGGGTCAATCGCTATACAAAGGAACAGGCCAAGAGCAAAAATCTAAAAAAATACAAATTGTTCTTGACAATATTAAATTTTTTAATTATTATGCGTTTATAATAAGGATTTATTTCATGTACACACTACAAGTAGTAACCATCGCCATAATTATCGGGATAATTATTCCCTTCCGGAAAGGGGCTGGCTGATGGTTTGCGCTTAGCACATATTTTGCACTTAAAACCGTTACCAGCCAAAGGTAACGGTTTTTTTTTTGGAGAAAATATGTTCCTGTGAAAACAGGGATCAAAGAATGGGATAACACCGACCCCTCTCTTCCTAATCCAAGAGGATGGGGGTTAAGTGTAGGAGATTCAAAAAAAGGGGGTAGATTAAAGTGAAATTAACAGGAGCACAGGTTCTTTTTAATGCCTTGGAGCAAGAGGATGTAGACACCATCTTCGGATTTCCAGGTGGCGCCGTACTCGATATTTTTGATGAACTGTACAGGAGGAAAATCAGGAATATTTTAGTCCGTCATGAACAGGGCGCCATTCACGCAGCTGACGGCTACGCAAGGGCTTCCGGCAAGGTTGGTGTCTGCCTGGTAACATCGGGGCCTGGCGCCACCAATACGGTTACCGGTATTGCCAATGCCTTTATGGATTCCATTCCGGTTGTTGTACTGACCGGGCAGGTAGCGACATCGCTGATCGGCGGTGATGCGTTCCAAGAAGTGGATATAACCGGTATTACAAGGCCGTGCACCAAGCATAATTCCCTGGTCAGACGTATTGAAGACCTGGGACGGACCGTTAGAGAGGCCTTTTATATAGCCCGTTCCGGACGTCCCGGACCTGTTTTGATTGATATTCCCAAGGATGTTACGCGGTCTCAAATTGAAGAGGACACTATATCCTGGGACTTAAGTCTTCCTAGTAACGGTAAAGAAATTTCGATCGAAAAAGAGTGCGCGACAGCCCTCGATATGATCAGGAAGGCTGAGAAACCCCTTATAATCTCAGGGGGCGGCATTCTTCTGGGGCGTGCATGGAATGAATTGAGAATATTTGTGCAAACCCTCAACATCCCTATTACCTCAACACTGATGGGGCTCGGGGCCTTCCCTGCCACAGACCCTCACTGGCTTGGCATGCCGGGGATGCACGGCACCTATTATGCCAACATGGCCATCAGTAATTGCGACTTGATGATTGCCATCGGCATGCGGTTTGACGATCGCGTTACCTCAAAGTTGGATGCCTTTGCGCCCCATGCCAAGGTTATCCACGTCGACATTGACCCGGTATCAATCGATAAATTTGTGAAGACACATCTGTCAATTACCAGTGACTGTAAGCCTGTATTACAGCTTCTTAACAAATGGATTGCCGATGATAACTTTGTAATCCCCGAAGCACAGACAAAGGCGTGGCATGACCAAATAGAGGCATGGAAAAAGCACGCACCCATGACATACTGCCAGGGTGATAAAATAAAGCCCCAGCACGTTGTTGATACACTGTACCGACTCACAAAGGGCGAGGCGATCATAACGACAGAGGTGGGACAGAATCAGATGTGGGCTGCGCAATTCTATCGCTTTGATTATCCCAATTCCTTTATTTCATCAGGCGGTCTGGGCACGATGGGTTTCGGCTTTCCTGCGGCAATAGGAGCGCAGGTTGCCTGCCCGGACAGAATTGTAGCGGATATTGCCGGTGACGGAAGTATCCAGATGAATATTCAGGAACTGGCAACGGCTGTTAATTACGACCTTCCGGTTAAAATAGTCATTCTCAACAATGGTTATCTGGGTATGGTTCGACAGTGGCAGGAATTATTTTATGGGAAACGGTATTCTCATAGTAATATACGCAATGTCCCTGATTTTGTGAAACTGGCGGAAGCCTACGATGCCGTCGGCCTGCGGGCAACCCGTCCCGAAGAGGTCGAGGCAACATTACGGCAGGGTCTCGATACGGATAGGACGGTGGTAATGGATTTCCATGTCGAACCCGAAGAAGGCGTGTACCCTATGGTTTCGCCGGGTGCAGCGCTGACAGATATGGTTTTGAGCAAATGATATAGACTGGAAGATATATCTAAAATTTAAAGAGGGGATTTGACGTATGGAAATTAAAGAAAACACGATTTCAATCCTAGTAAACAACAAGCCTGACGTCCTGGCAAGGATTGCAGGAACCTTCAGCGGCCGGGGATTCAATATTGAAAGCATCTCGGCAAACATCACCAGAAATCCTGCTGTTACGAGGATTATTATTACAACCCTCGGTAATCGTGAAACCGTCATTAAACTTGAAAAGCAGCTGACAAAAATAATCGACGTCCTTGAAGTAAAGGACCTGACGCGCATCGATTCAGCCTGTAGGGAAATGATTCTAGTGCGGATGAAATTGACCGAGGCTAATCAAGGAAAAATTATGCAAACTATTGACACACTCAAATGGAAAGTTGTAAGTATAGACGTCGATACCTGTATTTTGGAAGTTACAGGCAATAAAGAGGACATAGATGACGCCCTGGCCATCTTAGAGAAAATGGGTATGGATGATTTTACAAGAACGGGAGTCATTGCCCTGGAGCGTCATAAATAATCGCAGCTCAAAAGTTATTTAAAGTACAAGCCACATCGCATTTTTAATAATTTAATCATCACATTGAGGAGGTAGTTTATATGCCAAAAATAAACATTGGCGGAGTCATGGAAGAGGTTGTCACCTCTGAGGAATTTACACTTGAAAAGGCACGAAAGGTACTCAAGAATGAAATTGTCGCTGTTATCGGTTACGGTGTGCAGGGACGCGGTCAGGCTTTAAACATGAAAGACAATGGGATCAGGTGTATCGTCGGTGAGGGAGAATACAACTGGCAAAAGGCCATCGATGAGGGCTTTATTCCCGGCGAGACCCTATTCCCCCCCATAGAAGCGGCCAAACGCGGTACCATTATCCAGTATCTGATGTCTGATGCAGGCCAGAAGGCCATGTGGCCGGAACTCAAACCTCAATTGACGAAAGGAAAGGCCCTCTACTTTTCTCATGGATTCTCTGTTGTTTATAAAGAACAGACCGGTGTGATTCCTCCCGCCGATATCGATGTCATTCTGGTCGCACCTAAAGGTGCGGGGCGTACCGTGCGTGACAACTTTCTTGCCGGAAGCGGCATAAATTCCAGCTACGCAGTGTTCCAGGATGCCACAGGAAAAGCCCTGGAAAGGACCCTCGCCGTTGGAATTTCTATAGGGTCGGGATACCTGTTTCCCACTACCTTTGAACAGGAGGTTTACAGCGACCTCACAGGGGAGCGCGGCGTCCTCATGGGATGTCTGGCCGGTGTCCTGGAGGCCCAGTATAACGTCTTGCGCAAACACGGCCACAGTCCCAGTGAGGCCTTCAACGAAACCGTCGAAGAGCTGACCCAGAGCCTCATGCCGCTCGTCGCTCAAAACGGGATGGACTGGATGTACGCAAATTGCAGTACAACGGCCCAGCGCGGCGCATTAGACTGGAAAGATAAATTTCGTGACGCAGTAGCACCCGTTTTCGATGAATTGTACAACCGGGTAGCATCAGGCAAAGAAACTGCTATCGTCCTGGAAGTAAACTCTGCTCCTGACTATAGGGAGAGACTGCAGAAGGAACTTGATGCGATGAAAAACAGCGAGATGTGGCTGGCAGGTGCGGTGGTACGGTCTCTGAGGCCAGAACGCAGAAAAAAATAGGAAAACAAGACAGCCATCGGGCTAAAGCCGCTGGCTTGAGGATTCAAGGGGCCAAGGGAAAATCGTTGGATTTCTTCTCTTGAACCATGGAATCCTCGAACCCTTACAACATAAAGGAGTGAAGAAATGCGAAGCGACCTGATGAAAAAAGGGTTGGAACGGGCACCACACAGATCTTTATTCAAGGCCATGGGGTACACCGATGAGGAAATCGCGCGGCCGTTAATCGGTGTGGTAAACTCTGCCAATGAAATCATACCCGGCCATATTCACTTAGATCTTATTACAGAAGACGTAAAATCAGGTATCCGCATGGCGGGTGGAACACCAGTGGAATTTCCCGTCATCGGTGTATGTGATGGGATTGCCATGGGACACACCGGCATGAAATACTCCCTTGCCAGCCGGGAGCTCATCGCCGATTCCATTGAAGTTATGGCCATAGCCCATCCCTTTGATGCCCTGGTCATGATCCCCAACTGCGATAAGATCATCCCCGGGATGCTGATGGCTACGCTGCGCCTGAACATCCCCACTATCTTCGTCAGCGGTGGTCCCATGATGGCAGGAACCCTAGAAGGAAAAACTGTGGATCTTATCAGTGTCTTCGAAGGCGTGGGGAAGGTAAAATCCCGTCAGATGAAGGAGCAATATCTCAAGGCCCTGGAAGACTGCGCCTGCCCGGGCTGTGGATCCTGTTCCGGTATGTACACGGCAAATTCCATGAATTGCGTCACTGAGGCCCTCGGTCTCGGCCTTCCCGGAAACGGGACGGTACCTGCTGTTCAAGCGGCCCGGCGGCGTATGGCAAAGCAGGCCGGCATGAAAATCATGGAACTCCTGGGAAAAGACATCCGTCCGAGGAATATAGCCACTTTGAAAGCCTTCAAAAACGCCATCGCGGTAGACATGGCCCTGGGATGCTCAACCAATACGGTACTGCATATTCCCGCCATTGCCCACGAGGCAGGGATCAAACTGGATCTGGATCTGTTCAATGAAATCAGTCGGAAGACGCCCAATCTCTGCAAGCTAAGCCCCGCTGGGCAGCACCATCTGGAAGACCTGGACATGGCAGGCGGCATCCAGGCTGTCATGAAGGAGATTAGTCAACTTGGCGTCATTAATCTGAATGTCATGACGGTGACAGGGAAGACTGTGAGCAAGAATCTGAAAGACGCCAGGGTGCTGAACCACACGGTCATCCGACCCTTGGACAAACCCTATACGAAAGAAGGGGGCATTGCCATTCTCAGAGGAAATCTGGCGCCTGATGGCGCCGTGGTGAAGCAGTCCGCTGTCGCGGAAAACATGCTCGTTAATGAAGGCAGGGCCCGCGTCTTCGACTCCGAGGATGACGCTATTGCCTCTATCCTCGGCAGGAAGATCAAACCGGGCGATATCGTCATCATCCGCTATGAGGGTCCCAAAGGCGGACCCGGTATGCGGGAGATGCTGGGGCCGACATCAGCAATCGCCGGGATGGGGCTCGATACGACGGTGGCCCTCCTGACGGATGGGAGGTTCAGCGGTGGTACGCGCGGCGCCGCTATCGGACATATCTCTCCGGAGGCAGCCGAGGGAGGACCTATCGGTCTCGTTAAAGAAGGTGACATTATCGCCATAGATATCCCCAGAAAATCAATCAACCTCAAGGTCAGCCCGGAGGAATTAAAAAAGAGGCAGGCAAAATTCAAACCCCGGCCACCGGCAATCACAAGCGGTTACCTCATCAGATATGCCAGAATGGTTACATCCGCGAGCACCGGTGCCATCTTTAAATACTGAACAATTCTAATACATTTTTCGCTACCGGCAAGTTAGGGGAGAGCATTCATTTTAAGCCAATGGTGCTCTCCCTTTTAAATGTCCCGTCCGTGATATGACCGGTGTGAAGCCACGCGCATCAAGTACCGTTAAACGCACGCCGGTACTTCTCGTCTAAAAGCTGATTGATGCTTTCCATGACGATCGCCGTTACCTCTTCAAAACGTTTCTTGTATTTTATCTGTGATTCTTTGGACAAGAGCTTGAATTTCTCTTCTATGCGGAATTCTTTGAGCTGATCGTCCAGAGAGAGCGGCGCGCCCACACGGTATATGATGACACCGCTCTTCGCAAAGGGAAGACTCCCGGTGTAGACTGCGTCCGAATTATTGCAGCCGACAGGAATGATCTTCTTCCCCGTGGCGAGCGCTACTTGCGCAAGGCCGGTCCTTCCTTCACCAAGCGTGGTCCCCCGT
>DASPQI010000102.1:0-30176 GCA_035625045.1 Syntrophales bacterium
CATGGGGTGCTTCGGGGTCGCACGGCTGGTGCTTCAGAAGCATGGAGAAGGCCTTATTGAGAAAGGCGCATTCGACCTGGACAGCATGATCGAGAAGGAAATCACATACTACGAAGGGTTCACGTGCAAGGCTTGCGAGAACCTCTGCCCGATCCGGAACCTTGAGGTCGGTGGGCATCGCTATCCCTTCGGAGGCCGCTGCTCCCTCTACACAAACCAACGCAAGAAGAGAAAGATTCGCTCTTCGGAGGTCGTCGACTACACGCAGGAGCGTACGCGTATGCTCTTCGAGGAGTTCGCGCCTTCCCCGGACACCTTCCAGGCCAAAAGCTCATACATCGTTGGTGTTCCGGTCGCCTTCTCGGTCCACTCTCTATGGCCCTTCTATTCCTGGTTCTTCCATAGCCTCGGGGTAAGGGCCGTGCTCTCGACTAAGATCGTTCCGGAAGGGATCGCGAAGCAGGAGAGCAACTATTGTTTTCCCGCCGAGATTGCCCACGGGGCGATACAGGATATGCTTGACAAGGGTGTGGACTACGTCTTCCTGCCGCACTTCCGCGACATGCCGTCCATGGAAGACGTGCACGCCTGTGTATGCCCGTTGACCCAGGGTCTGCCATTTTATGCCCGGCATGCCTTTGGACTTAGCGATGACCGGATGCTACGGCCGCTGGTCTCATTCAACCGCGGATTTGATGCGAGCCGCGGTGCCTTCGAGGACATTGCGGAAAAGCTTGGCTTCAGTCGTACGGAAGGGAGCCGCGCTTACTACGCCGGTATCGAACATTACCGACGATTCCTCGCCGCCTACAAGGTGTTGGGCAGAAAGGTGCTGAACGAGGTTGAGGAGAATCCGGACCACGTCTACATCGCGCTCTTGGGACGCCCGTACAACGCCTTCACGCGGGACGCCAACATGGGAATCCCGCGCAAGTTCACATCACAGGGCGTCACCGTAATCCCCTTCGACATGATCTATGACCCGGACGCCGATATACCGCCTAACAACTACTGGTACTACGGCCAGGAAAATATGAAGGCGGTCAAGCAGGTCAGGAAGATCGACAACCTGTATTTGTCATGGATATCGAATTTCTCCTGCGCCCCTGATTCCTTCATGCTCCACTACGTTCGCTGGATGATGGGACACAAGCCCTACCTGGTGCTCGAGATCGACTCCCACACAGCCGACGCGGGGCTGGACACCCGTGTCGAGGCGTTCCTCGACATCGTGGAAAGTTATCGCCGGCACATGAGCCCGGTCGCAGAGAAACCCTTTGAGCGGCGCTACTATGTCTCCCTGAAGGAGGAGTTCTGCGACATCGTCGACCACAAGACAGGCAGGAGGCTGGACATTCGCGATGAGCGCGTGCATGCGATTTTGCCTCCGATGGGTGACCTGTCCACCGAGGCAGCGAACGTGGCCTCCCTGCGTCAGGGGATCCGTTCGACAAACCTGCCGCTTCCGGACGTCTACAGCACCCAACTCGCCCGTAACGTTGCCTCAGGCAAGGAGTGCATCCCGGCGCTTCTGGTGCTGGGCTCGATCCTCCAGTTCTTCCGTGACAAGAACCCCAGCTCCGGCGATGACATATATGCGGTCTTTGTGCCGTCGACTCTCGGGCCGTGTCGAACAGGGCAGTACCATGTCTTTTTCGATCGGCTCTTCGAAGAGATGGGCTGGGAGAACGTGGTCCTGCTTGTGGGCCACTCGGAAAACTCTTATCGCGAGCTGGGTCCGACTTTCACACGAGATTTCTGGCGTGCCGTCGTCCTGGGTGACTACTTTGCCGACATCCGAAGCTCTCTACGGCTTCTGGCCCGTGATCCGGAGGATGCCCTGTCGCTCTTCCAATCTGTCTGGCAGGAAGTGCTTCGCGCCTTCCAGGCGGGCAATAAGGAGCTCGACCGGGAGCTCAGACGGGCAGCGGGCAGACTCGCCCGAGTCCCGCTAAAGAGCAGCCTCGATGATGTAAAGAAGGTCCTTATCATGGGCGAGATCTATGTCCGGCGCGACAACTTCTCAGTGGAAGAGGTGTCGCAGATGCTCATCTCGAAGGGAATTTACCCGAAGGTTACCGGCGTGACCGAGTGGATCCACTACACCGACTTTGCGCGCAAGTTCATCATGGAGGGCCGCCGCAAGCGCGAAGGCTGGCTGCGCACACTCCTGCACGGCGGTCTCAAAGACGAGGCTGTCTATCTGATCGATAAGGTTTGGAAGGAGATTGTCGAAGAGAAAATCGCTGCGGCGCTCAGGCCAACCGGCCTTATTCCGTACGTTCCCCATGACATGAATGAGATCATCGGCAAGGGGCGACATGAGTTCGTAGACCCGGAGCTGGAGAGCGAGGCGACGATATCACCGGCGGTGGGTGCGGCGGCGATGAAGGACGGCTACTCCGGTGTGGTCATCATCGCTCCATTCTGCTGTCTCCCGGGACGACTGATCGAAGGGGTCTATGCCCCATGGGCAAAGGCCCGTGACTACCCCGTGCTGGCGCTGGAGAACGATGGGCAGCCCTATCCGCCGAACGTCGTCTCGCGGATGGAGGTCTTCGCGCACAATGTCCTGCGATTCGAACGGAAGGGCATTCGAACCGGACGGCAGCCATAGGACATTGAGCGATGGATGGAAAGTTTCAGACGAACACTCATGCGGGCGCGGTGCTGAACGCGAGACATGCCGAGAAGGTGGCGAGGGTCTCGGAGCAGCTTCGCCGAAGGAAAAGCACAGCGCCGCTCTCCCGTCAGAAGCGGGTCGTCTCGCACCAGGTCCCCAAGGTTCATGACAAGAAGCATACCGACGAAAAAATCAACCTCCTCGACTTTGACGAGATTATCGAGATCGATCCCGTCAGGCGCATCTGCATCGCTGAGCCGGGAGTCCCTTTCTGCAAGCTTGTCGATCGGACCCTCCCCATGGGCTTCGTGCCGATCGTCGTCCCGGAGCTAAAGACGATCACCATCGGAGGGGCCGTGGCAGGCTGCTCCATCGAGTCCATGTCATACGTACATGGAGGCTTCCACGACACTTGTCTCGAGTATGAGATCATCACTGCGAAGGGAGATGTGCTCACCTGCACGCCCAACAACGAGAACTCGCTGATCTTCCAGATGATGCACGGCTCGTTCGGGACGGTGGGAATACTTTCGCGGCTAGTGTTCCGGTTGATCCCTGCCAAGCCCTTCGTCCACCTCCGTCATGAGCAACACAAGTCAATCGACAGCTACATGGAATCTATCTGGTCTCACTTCGAGCGCCGGGATGTCGAATTCATGGACGGCATCATCCACTCGCCGTCACACCTCGCTCTCTGTGTTGGTGATTTCGTGGACAGTGCGCCGTACGCGAATCGCTATGACTGGTTGAAGGTCTACTACCAGAGCACTGCCGAGCGCCGCGAGGACTACCTGAGGACGCCGCATTATTTCTATCGTTACGATCAGGGCGTCACCAACGTGCATCCCAAGTCTTTTATCGGCAGGCTGCTCTTTGGCAAGTTTCTCGGCTCCTCGCAGATCCTCAGGCTCGCCGAGAAGTTCCGCTGGCTGTTGCTCTCCGACGATCGCCCCGACGTAACAGTGGACACTTTCATCCCCTTTTCAAGACTGAAGGAATTCCTGGAATGGTACGCCAAGGACTTCGGCCATTTCCCGCTCTGGGTTGTCCCGTACGCCCGGGTCCACGACTACGAGTGGCTAACCGACAGCTTCTGGGCTAATCTCTCAGACACACTGATGATCGACATCGCCATCTACGGCATGAAACAGAGGGGGGACACGAACTACTACCGCCTCATGGAAGAGAAGCTGCAAGAGCTGAACGGGATTAAGACGCTGATCTCGTACAACTACTATGAAGAAGACGAGTTCTGGCGGATCTTCAACCGGAAGAACTACGACGCAGTCAAGGCCATCACGGATCCCGACAACATCTTCCGCAACCTATACGAGAAGACCTGCCGCGCAGCGATGGGACGGGAGTGATAACTCTATACATTTTACACGTGCAAAGACGTTATGCAGATCGCCGTTTCAAAATGATCTTCCACGCACCGGAAATAATCGAACGACTGAGAATTTCATCGATGATAAACAGCAGTAGGTAGTGAAATGATAATACGGAACAATCATTCTATTTATTAAGGAAAAGTTGAGGCGGAAGACGATGGCAAACGGTGGATCTTGCTCTATATGCAGTTATCATCCAAAAAAAGTGATCTCCCAAAGAGGTATGACAACTCCTTGGAGGCCTCAAATAAACACTTTCTGGGAACCTCATTTCATGACATATTACCTCACCCATTCAGGAAGGGTGAGCCTCATTATATTGTGCCTGGTATATGATCGTTTCCTCCCTTCATGGTCAGGAATGTTTTGTTTTGTTAAACCACTTTTCCGGATGGGACGGGTGCATGGAAATGTCTTTTTTCACATCCGGCTTCATGTCAAATGGTGACTTATCTGTAGAGTTATACATAACCTTATTACAACATATTCCCAGAAATCCGTTGCCAAAACTCATGATCTCTACTTCTCTTTTGCAGAGATAGCAAACTATAGCCATGACTTGCTCCTCCTTATCGCTGCTGCAGATTCGCTCTCACTAGCGGTAATGAGTAGTTTAAACGCCTGATACTAAAACATTACTAAAATCATGCGAGACATCTTTATTTTTTATTTCTTTTCTTACCGACTCTTCTTTCTTCATTGTATCCGACAGTGTATGGAGATAGTTCTTGATAAGTGCCTGAACATTCAGCGGATTGAAATCTTGTTCCGTATAAGAATTGCTTTTTTTGAATCGCTGAAGAGTTTCTTTTATCATACTTTCATTCCAGAGAGACGGATTTCGCAAAATCATGTTTACTGTCTCATAATTTCTTGTCTGGTACATAATCGTCCCTCCATTTTAGGTCTTTAAAAAGTCCCCTGTCAAAAATCAAAATCCCTATACTTGCACCCTTGCATACATAATTGCCTCCTCGCTAGCTAAAATAGAATTAAATGAGATGTCAATACCAGTTGATATAGTAATTAATACGAGGCTAGTTTCCGTATTGCGAGAAGAGTCTTATTCACAATATTAATAAATGTAATAGGGCTTCACAAAATTAGAGATTTGGAAAGAGGGTTTTAACGAATCGGATTTTATCACGGTGATCAGTTCTAACTGCGGTCAATGCAATGGCCAGGATGCTGATATGAGCGATGGTGCAATGATTACGGACGGCATTGAGGCCTGTAACAGAAGGTGTTTGCATACAAAGAGAGAGGAGGCGTGAGAATATTCTCTCGGAGCTAACCCTGAGCTTATAAAGTTTTTTAAAGGTTTCAGATCCGTAGTCTATGGATTGTCTGATGTTTTCATCGACACGCAGGTAAGTGATGCATCCTGAGCCGTTGAGAAATTTGGGATGCCACCATGGACATATAGGGACTTCTCTGGCGAACTTTTTAGAGCCTGTTATTGGACAGATGAACTTATGGCGTGTGCGGTTTTGGCTCTTGTCATAGAAGACACCTCTGGATAGCATTTCAAAGCCTGCGATGCAGATGGGGGCGCCTTTAAAGGAGATTTTCAGATTGGTGTTTTGATTGCCTCTTGGATTTCTGGCGATAACGGGTTTCGCATCAAGTTCTTTGACAATAAATTCGATGATAGGGGCGGAATCGAAGGCCGAGTCAGCGATAACCGCCTCCATGGAGAGCGGGAAGGTGTTTTTGAGGTAAGTCAGTTGGGGAATGATGAGATTTGAATCATGGATATTTGCTGGTCTGGTAATTTCTGAGATTGGCAGTTCTGAGACGGCATCTGTGACGACGTGATTTTTGTATCCCCAGAAGAAAGAGATCTTCTTTTGCGATTCACTCGGGAACGTGACGAAGACACCCAAACGTGCATCAGGGTCGCCTTTTGTTATTTTGGTTTTATCGAAGCGTTCTTTCACAACGGTTTTGAGGTTATTCTCTTTTACGTTGGCGGCAATGGGGCATGAGTCTGTGGAAACGAATTTTCCGGAGATTTCTCCTGCGGCGATGAGCTTTCGGACGAGGTCTTCTCTTATGGATTGGAGAGTATCGTTGGGTGTATCTCTCAAGAACGACGACAACCGTTCCACAGAAGGGATTTGTCTTGAGGGTATGAACCCAAGTTTGTAGGCCAGGTTTGGATGTTCGTTCAATTCTCGTAAAAGGTCACTTAATGTGGGGATGCAGCGGATGGTCTTATAGATCAGAGATGCGAGGATTGCATCTTTGGGGGTTGGACTTCTCCCTTTGGTTTGGTGATGATTTTTAAGCGGAGAGACATTGATATTTGAGAGGAGCAGATCGTATTTTTGGAGATGTTTTTTCGAGATGTCTTCAGGTGAGAACAAGAGCGATTGGTTGTGAAATGTAGAGTCCATAAGAAATCCTCCCTATTTTGTGAAAGTCGGGGGTTTGATCTCGAAGTTTAACAGAGTTGTTAGATGGTGGAGGTAAAATTAATATAAGTAATATTCAGAGAGTCTGCGGAATTAACAGGAGGGTTTCACGAAATAAAATGTCAGGATTTTTTGCCCTCCACACACTCAAAAAACGGTAAAAGCAAAGGGTAATAGACGAATTTTAACAACATAACTAATTGAATATAAAAAGGAAATTTTATAGGAGGCAAGTCACAAACCGGCTTGCAAAATAAATTAGTAATTACAATATGTTACTAATTTTGTGAAAGGCACAATAAATGTAAAATTTAGGAGGTCTTAAAAAATCCCACAAACTGCCTGATACTTGATCAGCGTCAGCCTTGGGATGCACAGGGAACGGGGGGGACTCGACGGGAATGACGGCAATGGATCATAGCCCGCTTATCATAGTTGCCGATGGTGTGCGCTGCGTTGCCACACATCCTGAGACCATCGTTGCCAATCCAATGATAACAGCTACTGCTTGTCTTCTTAACATTTATGACTCATTCATTTTTGCTACCTGGACTAATTTTCCAAAAAAGCTTTCTGAAAATCAGGATCACCAAGCATCGTTATAACTACTGAATCCAGCATCCTGTAGGCACGCTGCTCAAGAGCAATATGTCCCTCCCTACTTGTTTTCTTAAGGTTGTAATATGCTAAATTTTCGGAATATTTAGATCACATTATAAAGTTGTGGATCAATTGATATAGTGAAAAGAATTTAAATCGATGCTATTTAACAAATATTTTATCAGAAGGATAGATTTTAAATTACTAAAAGATTACTAGGGAAATATTAGTATAAATAATTATTACCAGTAAACTACCTAGGCAAGAAAAATAATCTTTGTTACATTTTGTTACATCTTAAGGGAAAGGAGAATTCAAATGGATGATCTCTTTACGAAGAGGGTTCGAGAAGCAGCGATGGCGGGGTGGTGGACGCTCCTGATTGTAGTCTGCTTTCTCCTGGTACAGTGGTTCTTGTATCTGTTCATAATGTCCAGACAGCCATGCTGGATTCTGAAGTTCTGGGGAGAAGGATTTAGTTGGCAGAATTACCAGACGTTGTGGCTCTGGGGTATTCTCGCCTTCAAGATAGGCGTCCTGCTGATGGCAATCGTAGTCGTGTGGCTTACCATCTGGGGTCGAAGGCTATTGCGCTTGAAGAAGTAGCGATAGGGTTTCTCGTGAAAGAAATAGAATACCATTAATAAAAAATCCTTGGAGGATTATAATAAGTTAAAAAAGCTTAATTCATTTTCCGAGGATAGACTCTGTAGGACACTGGCGGCCTTGGGGATTGACATCCTTCACGGGATGACGGATAAAGAATATAAGGACTATTAATATCGGTTTCACCGTATCCGCTATCAGTATGAAGGAAAGAGATTAAAAAAGGGTCTGCAGACAGGCGGGTGTTGCGGGAAATGCATTCCTTCTTGTGTTAGAATTTTATTTTGGGTATGTGAAATATAGGAATCGATAAGGAACTGGACACTGAAATCTTGACAGGTCTGAGCTTAGTCGAAGTGCTAGCCAAGGAGGCGTCTAAATATCAGAAACCGAACAGCAAAACCCACTATATTTTGTAGTAAATTACCTTGACATGCAAGCAGCTCATTACTTATACTAAAATCGCTAAGAAGGGAATTCTTATCAGATCAGATATCAGAATCAAAAATCAGACAGAAAAACAAACCTCAACCTAACAGCATGGGGAGAAACCGGTCTACTCAACCATCTGTAATAGCAATATCGAGAAACACATCAACACGAAGACATTCATAACCGAAGTCGATAATCATTTTTTCTATCACATATAGCGATGGAAATATATAATGAAAACAAAATTCCTGATCGTGGACGACGACGAACAAATCCGATCCTTAATGCATGATCTCCTGGAGAGCCATGGCTACGAAGTGGTTGTGGCTAAAGACGGGGCTGAGGCGCTGGAGAAGGCCCGTCGTGACCCACCAGACCTGATTGTCTCCGATGTCCTGATGCCGGTGATGGATGGATTTACTCTTTGCCACAAGTGGAAGAAGGACGCGCAGTTGAAGCACATTCCTCTTGTCTTTTACTCCTCCAGCTATACTGATCACAGGGACGAGGAACTGGCCCTGAAACTGGGTGCGGAGCGATATATTACCAAGCCTAAGAATCTGACTGAAATTGTAAAGATACTGCAAGATGTCATTACCGAGCACAAAACAGGCAAACGGGGCACACCTCACGAAGCAGTGGTGGAAGAAGTTGGTTACTACCGGGAATATAGCGAGGCCCTGATCCGCAGACTAGAGGAGAAACTGTCAGAGTTGGCTGAGGCCAACCAGGCATTGAAACAAGATATTGCTGAGCGCAAGCGGACAGAAGAGGCCTTGCGGGAGTCGCAAGAGAAGTATCAGGCCATTTTTGATTACAGCGGAACCGCGTTGCTGTTCGTGGAAGAAAACTTGACAATATCTATGTGCAACAAGGCGTTCGAAAAACTGAGCGGCTATAGCAGGACGGGGGTAGAAGGACAAAAGAAGTGGCCTGAAATCGTGGCAAAAGGGGAAGACCTTAAACAGATGGTAGATTTTCATCGTTTGCTGCGAATCGATCCGCATGCCGCTCCGCAGACCTACGAGTTTCAATTAATTGATCAGGAGGGTAATCTGAAAAATGCCGTTATAACGGTGGCGACCATTCCCGGGACTAAGCAAAGTCTGGCGGCCCTGTTGGACATAACTGATCGCAAGCGGGCGGAGGAAAAGCTGGCACAAACCATGGAGAGCCTTCGGAAGGCCATGGAATCAACTATCCAGGTAATAGTACAGGTGGTTGAAATGAAAGATCCCTATACCGCAGGTCATCAGAAGAGGGTAACAAGCCTTGCCCGTGCCATCGCAAAAGAAATGAACCTTTCGGATGACACCATAGATGCAATCAGTATGGCAGGATTAATTCACGACATTGGGAAAATATCCGTACCTGTCGAGATCTTGGGTAAACCAGGGAAACTTACATCAACAGAGTTCGAACTCATTAAAGAACACCCACAGACTGGATATGATATCCTGAAAAATATTGAATTCCCATGGCCTATTGCTACCATTATTCTCCAGCATCATGAAAGGATTGATGGTTCAGGCTATCCCCAGAAGTTAGAAGGTGACCAGATTCTTATTGAAGCTCGCATCCTTGCCGTCGCAGATGTTGTGGAAGCGATAGCTTCACACAGACCATACAGACCTGCTCTCGGGATTGCGACAGCGCTTCAAGAACTCACGAAAAACAAGGGTAAATTATATGTCCCCGAGATTGTAGATGCCTGTATGAAACTTTTTTATATAAGGAACTATAAACTTGAAATCTGACCTGCCACCGGAGACTTTACAAAGCAGCCACTTCTTCTCTGCAAAAAGCAGATTCTTTTATTAATCACTCATTTTCAAAAGCATATTTGCTTATTGAATCGACAGGTAATCATTTCTGGGAAATAACATTGTCAAATAGTTTCCGAAATGCTTGGCGGTTTTGAATCTTTTCCTTGTACATGTTCTCATCTGCTTCCATGAGTGTCTCTTCGATTGAACGTTCTTTACTGGTGAGGGTCGCATAACCCACTGAGACCATCAAAGGAATTTCTGTATCGAAAAGATATTTGTTCATCATACCTTGTTTCAACCTTGCACATATTTGTTCTATTGACTCTGACGTGCAATTCGAAAGGAGAATAGCAAATTCATCACCACCAATACGCGCCACAATATCACTAGTGCGAAAATGTTCTTTTAATACATTAGCTGCGGCGATAAGCAGACGGTCACCAGCTTCGTGACCCAGATTATCGTTCACTAGTTTAAGGTCATCCAGATCGCACATGACGATGCTGATAGGATCAAATCGTCCTGTACTGAACCTTCGGAGTTCCTCTTCGAATAAAAACCGATTGTGAAGACCTGTCAATGAGTCGTGGATACTTAAATATTTCAGTTCTTCCTCTACCTGCTTTCTTGGTGTAATATCTTCAAGAGTTTCTATGGCGCCGATCACATCCCCTTTTAAATCCCTGACTGCCGTAGCGGTAAAGCGAATCCACCGGCCTCCTTCACCCATTTCTGGGAAAAAATTCGTTGTCTCATACGCCCCTTCAATGAAACTGGACTTGACATACTTACCGGCATAGTGTTGGGGAATCGCCTCTATAAGCTCATCTACCAGAAGATACGCCATGCATGGTCGCTCCGTGCCGTAAAATACACTCAATTCCTGTATTGTTCCAATCGCTTCTTCAGCCTTGATTCCGCTTAGCTCTTCCATCGCCTTATTCCAGTGCATGACCCTATGGTCCTTCCCGATTGCAAATGCGGGAAACGGCGATCCCAGGATGATGTCGTGCAATCTCTCGCTTTCTCTAAGCGCTTCCTCGGCCTGCTTGAGTTCTGTAACATCTATTGCATCGCCCAGGATAGCCAGTTTCCCGCCGTACTGGATGGGCGTCACCGTCTGCGAAATCCATCTGATCTGGTTCTGCTTTGTAATCATTCGGAACTCGAAGGCCTGATTGCTCTTCCCTGCAAGCATCTCCTTTGACATCCTTTTTACCTTCTCTCTGTCTTCCGGATGGACAATGATGTCGGAGTCCCTGCCTATGAGCTCTTCCGCTGTATAGCCGGCATAGGTGATGGCGCTGGTATTAATAAAGCGAAACTTCCCACCCTGCACAATAAATACGGCGGCAAGGGAACTTTCTGCCAATATTTTATAGAGTTCTTCTACCCGCCTGTGCTCGGTGATATCTTTTGAAACGACAGCCAAACTTGTAATTTTCCCTTCAGGTCCGATTTCCCTGACAGGGCTGAAGGTGCGTAGGAAATATCTATTATCCCTTGCGCTTTGATGCTCATGCTGGACTGATTTGCCAGTTGTAAATACCTGTTTAATTTTTTCTGCAAATATTTTTGTGTCTTCAGGCGAGTGAAAGTCCCCATATGGCCTGCCAATGATATCAGCCGTCGGTATACCTAATCTCAATAAGTGCTGACTATTGATAAACAGATATCGGCAATTCTCGTCCACCAAATACATGGAGTCGGAAGTCGATTCCACCAAAGCGAAACAGGCATCATCTGTTTGTATTTTTTTCACTGCTGTATTGCTCAAATTTATTTTTTCAGAATCAGTAATTTCTTTATCACTGCTTGAAGACATCTTTTATTTCCTGTGCTGCATACTCTCAAGTCACATGATGGTCTTCACCCTCTTATTTTATACCATATTTTAAGTCATAATTCTTGCATTATGAATTGCTCAACGAAGAAATATCTCCACCACAGTCATGCAATTATGTCCGCTGTGCCAACAAAAAACCGCGAACAGGAAATAATCGGCTTGCTGGTGTTGGTATTGTTCGTAATACTCGGAAACCGGAACCTTCTATCTCTATCTGCAGTTCTTTAGCTGTTTTGGCAGGTATACCCCATGCTCGATACACCAATTTATGAAGAGAAGAAAGACGCTTTTCGGCTCTTTGACGGGCAGGACTCGTCAACAGGATAGCGTTCAGGTATACGAGCGCAATAAGTGGCTCAGACTTTAAAAGTCTCAGCGCCATGCGCAACATATCACGGCGATAGGCCCAGATGTTGCCTGAAACCGTCAGTAATAAGGGCATGAATACGTATCCCCCGGGTTTTAAAGCCTTGAATAATGCGCGCAGAGCAGCAATGCGGTATGAGGCAGGAAAGAAAAACTGGCTCCACTGAGCAGTGTCAAAGACGGCTTCGTCCGTTAAGGTACACGCATCCATTTGTCGTATCTCTACGCGGTCAGTTACCCCGAAAAAAACAGCGCGCCGTCGGGCTTCATTAGCCGTTGCTGCATCTATCTCAACACCTACTGCAGTGACCTTGGGGTAAGTGGTCACGATTTGAAACAAGTTATTACCGACCCCGCAACCAGATTCCAGATGGTACGCCCCGGCTTGCCAAAGCTTCTTGACCTCGGGCATCATGTTGCCCAGTGCGGCCCCAACAAAGTCACGTGCAAATGACAATGCTGATATGATACCTTGAGCTATGGAGAACACTTCATAAGACTGCAGTGCGGTGTAATCTTTACCGTCATTTCCCAGATTGGTTAAATTCCGCATTCGTATATTAGTAACCCGAAGCGTGTTAATAAGAGGATTGGGAGCATCAGCCGAAGTAAGAAGCTTTAAATGCGTAGCAAGATTGTAGATACCATTGCGTTTCTTGACCAAACCATAAGCCTCTAGAGCACGGAGGACACCATCAATTTGTTCTTGCTCAAGGCTGGTAGCTATTGCAATATGCTGAGAACTACTCGCAGTAGATAGCGCACCTATAATGCCGGATTCGACCGCACCACTTAACAATGCCACGGCTTCCGCCCCCTCAATCAATTCGCCAAGTGTCTGGCTGGCTGTATCGTGGGTTCGGAGATGTAGGATGTCGCGAAAGGTTAATGACATAGAGACCTCCTTCGACTGCTGCTGATACGTACCATAAGATTGCCCAGGCATATTAGTCATGCTGAGCACCATCCGACAATTGTTTTGATTACATAATATGCTTTATTACTTAGCATATCAATCAAACATATACGGCATTAAGTAAATTATGTCATCTGATGAGGTATTGCTTTTGATGAAGAGGGGTGTATAAGCAGCAAAGGAAGTGTAAGCAATGGACTTGTAGGTCAAGGAATTGCCACAAATGTGGCATGCGGTGTCGATGATTATCAGGCGTAAATTGTTTTTATTATTGATTGGTCTTCCCCCGATTTACTGACTTCAGAAAAAATATTTAAAAAAATCTAAAAAAAAGTTGTTTTAGTATACAATATATTGTATACTAAAAAACAGATGATACAATATACAGTATTCGTCAGGAAATTTTTTAAGAAAGCCTGGTGGGCACCGCAGGAAGGTCAAGTAGCGTAAAGGGTTAACTAATTACTAACTCTCAGCAAAAAGGCAGAGTAATTGGCTCTGCCTTTTTTTATTTTCAGTGATAACGATTATGAATTGTAATGTAGTATAGGAGGGTTAAATCAGATTTAACTTTCAAATTTATCTTTCGGATTGTTGAATATGTGTCTATTTCAGATAATTCGGCTTCAATTTTTCATAGAACATGGGCAAAAGATATTTTTTCTCAAGTATATACTGGATTTGGTCAGAAATGTTTTTACTTGATCAAATAATTTTTATCTTGATGGAACGAGTGCATAGAAATGTATCTTTTCGAATCCGTCGTCATGTCAAATTGTGAATTGTCTGCGGAGTTATACAAAATGTTATTGCAACATAACCCCACAAATCCTTTGCCGAAACTCACGATCTTGACTTCTTTTTTACAGAGATAGTAAATTATAGCCATGAATTGTTCCTCCTTATCGCTGCTACAGATTCACACCTGTTTACAGCAACAAATAGTTTTAAAACCCTGACATAGAATTGTTAATAATAGCCCGCTGAGTTATCTTGCCCTGCGAGATATTGCTGTAATAGCCACACTGTTGAATGCACCCTCATTCTCACAAAGGTTTAAGATGTAACCCTTCTTTGAATTTGGACACCAACAGACTGCGACCCCTTCGACACTGTAAATGAATTTTTGATTTTACTAAACCTAGAGAGGTTACTATAAGGTTACAAGACAGGAAATATCATGATTGGTTAATAAGTTGATTATACTTAACAAAATAAAATCATAGGTTAGGAAAAAATAAACATTTGGCCGATTCTACCAGATGCTCCCAGTATTTTCAGTCCTTCAATGAAGCATCTAGATTAAACTTTGATTGTGCCGTTATCATTGTCATCAGCCATCAACCGCAAACCGCATATCAGTAAAAGACAGACCGTAGCGGGATTTAATTTTCGCCATCTTGATCCTTCTGCTTGATTATATGGTCAATGGAGGCACATCGAAAGGCCGGATGAAATCCGGCCCTTCGACGGAAATAGAGGTGAAATGATATCCTCCTGATCGATTATTTTTCCTTCAGGTGCTTGTGGGCCTCCTCCTTCGACTCATAGAGATGAGGCGCCACTTCCCGCTTCGCCAGTTCATCGCCCAGCTTCATCCTGAGGAAAGTGCTCGTCGTGTAGCGGGTTACCTTCTCGTAGAACTGCATCACGTACTTCACCATTTCGGCGTATTCCTCCACGAGTTCGGGGAGGATGTTGAAGTTGTCGTAGTTTACGATGGTCAACACCTTCTTGCCCAGAGGCTTCAGCATCTTCTCGACGTGTTTCTGGATCTTCTGGATCTGCTCGCTCGATTTCACATAGAAATTTTCGAAATTGACGTAGAAGGTGTTTTCGCTTGGGACGTAGACAAGCCTGTCCTCCACAGGGATCTCGAGCATGTCGCGCTTGAGGCCCATGGGCTCAATCCTGAAGATCCTTGTATCCATGAGCTTCGGGGGAGTCTTCATCACAGGCTTGAATTCCATTTTAGAAAGGACATCCTTTTCGAGATCTACGCCCGGGGCGATCTCAGTAAGCTCCATCCCATCCTGTGTGAGGGTGAAGACGCAGCGCTCTGTAATATAGAGCACCGGCTGTCTTCTCATGGTGGCGTACTTGCCGCTGAAGGTAATCTGCTCCACGTGGTTCAGTAATTTCTGCTCACGGCCCTCCTCTTCGATTTTGAGCTTGCCGTCCTCCACGGCGACCTTGAGACCACCGGCCGTGAAGGTCCCGAGGAAAACGATCTTCTTCGCGTTCTGGCTGATATTGATGAACCCGCCGGGCCCCACGAAGCGGGGGCCGAATTTGCTGACATTGACATTGCCTTCCTTGTCCATTTCCGCCGAGCCGAGGAAGGCAATGTCGAGACCGCCTCCGTCGTAGAAATCAAACTGGTAAGGCTGGTCGATGAGGGCGTCAATGTTGGTCCCGGTGCCGAAGTTAAGCCCGCCGTTGGGCATCCCACCGATCACGCCCGGCTCCGCGGTCAGGGTCAGAAGATCGAGGACGCCTTCTTCGTTGGCCACCCGGGCCACACCCTCGGGCATGCCGATGCCGAGGTTCACGACCTGGTTGGGACGCAATTCGAAGGCTGCCCTCCGGGCGATCACCTTCCGTTGACCCAGTTCCATCGCCGCGATGGAGGCCATGGGGATGCGCACCTCCCCCGTGTAGCCCGGGTTGTACTGCTCCAGGAAGGTCATCATGTGGTTTTCCGGTCTGGCAACGACAACACAGTCCACAAGGATACCGGGTACCTTGACGTGCTTCGGGTTCATGGTGTGCTGGTCGGCTATTCTCTCGACCTGGGCAATGACGAAGCCGTTGTTATTCTTGGCTGCCATGGCCTGGGCAAGCGCTTCAATCGTGAGGGCCTCCCTCTCCATCGAGAGGTTGCCGTTTGTGTCTGCCGTCGTCCCCCTTATGACGGCCACATTGATGGGAGGCAGCTTGTAGAAGAGGATCTCCCGCCCTTCGATCTCCATCAGTTTAACGAGATCCTCGCCTTCCTTCTTTGTTTTCTGATTCAATTTTCCGCCGTCGATCCGCGGGTCGATGAATGTCCCGAGGCCGACATAAGATATAAGCCCGGGTTTACGCGCGGCAAGGTTGCGGAAAAGGGTACTGATAACCCCCTGAGGGTAGTTGTAGGCCAGGATCTTTTCCTCCCGGATGAGCTTCTGGAGCTGAGGTGCAAGGCCGATGTGGCCGCCGATTACACGTCCCACGAGGCCTTCATGGCCCAGGTGATTCAGGCCCTTCGTTTTGCCATCCCCCTGGCCTGCTGCATATATCAGTGTCAGGTTGCGGGGATGGCCTTCATTCTTGAAGCGTTCTTCGATGTAGATGAGCATATCCTCGGGGACTCCTGCGCCGACAAAACCGCCTGTCGTTACAACGTCGCCGTCCCGGACGATCGCAGCGGCCTGCTCGCCCGTGACGACTTTCCCCTTCCTGCGTATCTGCGTCCGGAGTTCCTCGATGATGGGATGCGGAGAGGGCGGTAACAGATCCCCCTTGTCAGTAAAAGCAAAATATTCATTTTGTTCGCCCATAATTCCCTCCTTCTATACTTCTCCTGAAACTGGAAAACGACGCGGCATCACGCTGTGAAGATCATCCACGGACGATTTCTTAGACCCGTCCTTTTTTATTTAGTCTTCACCTTCCAGTGAGAATGCCATGGCAAGCCTGGCCTCACCGGTCAGCAGCGTCACACCTTTATGATTGGAAATCTCCGTCCACAGCGTCAGCCGTCCTTTCCGGGCGTCCCAGTTAGTGACCATAACTGTTGCTGTCAACTCGTCCCCCGGGTGAACAGGGGCGAGGAACTGAAGGCTCTGGCTGAGGTAGACGGCGCCCGGACCCGGCAGCTCCTGTTCAAGGAGGGTCGATATCATGCTGCCGAGCATCATCCCGTGAGGCACACGGCTACCGAAGGCAAGTTCTTTCGATTCCGTCGCTCCCGGATGATTTGAAACTTTATCACCAAAGAGACGAGCGAATAGAAGAAAATCCTCCCTGCTGAAATTCCATTTCAGAGTCGCTTCCTCGCCGACTTCAAAATGCCTGCGTTCCTTCATTGCCTGAGCCATGCGGTCTAAATAGAATATGCATGATCTGCTTCGATAACCTGACCTTGTTTACATCTCACAACGGTTCTGTAAGCCTCTCAAATAAGACTCCCCATGTTCCTTCATTTTTGTGGCCTCGCGTGTAGGGAACATGAGTTTGATCCGCCTTATGGATGTTCCCGGGGTTGCGTTTATCCTGCAACCCCGGAAACCGGGAGAAATTCACTGTACATCTGGTAACCGGTCAGTCATCTTAGTATAGACCCGTGAGACTGTAAAACAAGATCACCACGAAGACCATGCTCGTTTTGATAAGCGTTATCGCACCGATGTCGATGTACGACTGTTTGTGCGTCAACCCGCATACTGCCAGGAGCGTGATCACGGCCCCGTTGTGCGGCAGCGAGTCACAGCCGCCGGATGCCATCGAGGCCACGCGGTGCAATATCTCCGGGGACATTCCGATGGAGCTCGCCCAGGCCAACCAGTCCTTCGACATGAGGTCGAGGGCGATGGACATGCCGCCGGATGCCGAGCCGGTAATCCCGGCAAGGGTTGTGACCGAGACAGCTTCCGAAACCAGGGGTGTGCCACCGATCTGAATTCCGAGGAGACCAGATGCGATCGATTTAAAACCGGGCAGAGCGGCAATGACATTTCCATAACCGACCTCGGAGGCCGTGTTCATGATCGCCAAGAGCGACCCGATGGCGCCCGTGTTCAGGGCCTTCTGAAACCCGCCCTTCTTTGGGATATTCTTGAAACCCAGGGCCAGGGCAAGTACGATGCCGATGACAAGCGCGATGATGAGGGACCAGATACCGATGACATTCTTGATCGACGCGGCCATAAGAGGAAGCTTCATACCGGCAAGTGCAGCCAGCTGAGCAGGATCCCATGTGAAGACACGGGATAGCAAGAAGTTGATGATCAGGACGACCAAGAGGGGCAGCAATGCTATATACCATTTAGGCAGAGCGACCTCTTCCGCAGCGGGAGTGGGTTCGTTAAGGGTGTGGTCGCCGTATCCTTCGCCCTTGTCAAATGCCTTCTTCCTGCGCCATTCCAGATACAGCATACCGACGATAAAGATAAGTGTACCGCCGAAAAGACCGGCAATGGGAGCGGCATAGCCCGTGGTACCGTAGAAGTTCGTCGGGATGATGTTCTGAATCTGCGGCGAGCCCGGGAAGGCATCCATCGTAAACGTGAAGGAGCCGAGGGCGATAGCCCCGGGAATCAGGCGCTTCGGGATATTGGCCTCTCTGAAGAGCGCTGCTGCAAAGGGATAGACGGCAAATACGACCACAAACAGGCTGACGCCACCGTAAGTCAGAATGGCGCAGGAAAGAACAACGGCCAAAATGGCTCTTTTCATGCCCAGTTTTGACATGATGGCATGGGAGATGGCTTTTGCCAGTTGAGTGTCCTCCATTACTTTGCCGAAAACGGCGCCCAGCATGAATACCGGAAAGTAAATCTTGACATAAACCACTGCCTTGGCCATGAAAAGTTCCGTGTAGGACGGCATGAGCGGCATGCCCTGAAGAACAGCGGCAAGCAGGGCGAAAACAGGAGCGAAGAGGATAACGGAAAACCCCAGGTAGGCAAAGTACATCAACAGAAACAAACTGAGGATGATTCCTATTACTTCCATAAACTAACCTCCTTTTTGTCGTTACTGACAAATCGTATTCATGAAATGCGCCCCGGCAAGACTCTCTTGCTTCGAAATGACCCCCTCTTGCCGGAAGGTACTTCAACTGAAAGTTCGCGATTCAGAGCGCCCTTTTGAGTTTACTGCGGTCACAAGCCGTGGATCGTTTGATTTTAGGTCTCGAAATCCGCCTGGAGATAATAGATGCCGCACGTCACGATGAAGTCGCCGATCTTCTGATAGTACCGGGACTGTGACTCGATCTGGTTCGTAATGGGGTGCGGCCACTTATAATCAATCCAGCCCGTGTCCTTTACTCTGGCCTGACGGATCAGGTCCCGGATGAAGGCCTTCCCATCCATATCTCTTGTCTCCATCATATTTTTCCCGACCATGGACGGATCGCCGCTGTGGGCCCGGATGACGCCCTTTAGATCCACCACCCACACGTAAAGATCCCGGTCCACGAACTGGCCTCTCGGGTTGCTGATCTCCTTAAAGGCCTTGTCCGCACCATCGCTGACGATCAGGGCTACGGCCTTTTCTACCATTTTTATAGCCTCGGGGGCCGTTCCCCTCACCCCTTTTGCATGGGCAATACCCGCTACGAGAACCAATACAAGCATTATTATTGCAAATTTTCTCATTTTTCCCTCCTTCTCGATGAAGTGAATTCAGGGCATCACAGAACAGTGGACAGTCTGCGCTCCATCCTACTTGTAGTATCCGCAGAAGAAGCAGATGTTCTTTACACATTCGAAGTAGGTGGATTTCGATTCATTCCTCTTCGTTACCGGGTTGGCCCAGTAGTAGTCAACCCAGCCTATGCCCTTTGTTCTTGCCTTTTCGCAGGCCTCCTGCATAAAGAGCTTTCCTTCGGAATCGGCAAAGGGACAGAGCTCCTGACCGATGAGCTGCCTGAAGACCGGTCGGGCCAGGCACAGGCCGTTGGCATCTACATCGATGACCCAGATGTAGAGGTCCTTGTACTGGAAGTCCCCCTTGGGGTCATTGATCGCGTCAAAGGTCTTGTTACGGCCTTCCTTTTTGAACATGGACACGGCCTTTTTCACCATCTCGACGGCTTCTTCTTTCGAGCCCTTCAACTGCTTTTCCTTCTGGGCATAGGCCACGCCCGTGGCGATAAAGACCACAATCAAGAGTCCTAAAAGAATTTTTTTCACGGTATACCCTCCTTCGTTTTTTAATTGGTTAGTATGGCTGGCCGAATAATGACACACTGATGGGAATCTGCGAATCACCCCCTTTTCGAAAGATTATTTAGAACAAAAGCAAAACAGATACCATGAGGATTAGTTTTCATAATGCATTGATTTTATTGCAATAATAAAGAAAAGCAAAGATCCTTAGAGAAGTTAATGTCGCACTTTGTCGACAATAAAAATAGGTACTAACAAATCAAAAAACCGAAAAATCAAGGAACAGAGGTCTTGTAGAAAATTCGCTACATAATGTCGTTACAATCCTTCATGATCCGGCAAGAGGTAAATTGAGTTTTTTTGCTTTTTTGTAAAGTGTTGTGCGGTGTATGCCCAATGTTTGCGCCGTCTTGATGACATTGTAACCGCAGGTTTTAAGAGCATGAAGGAGGGCCTCTCTTTCGGAATCGTCCTTGAGGTCTTTCAGCAGCGGTTTTTCGCCGCTCAGCACTTTGTACCCGAGGCCCCGAAGATAAATGGGCAAATGCTCGACGCGAAGCATCTCCTCGTGTCCCTCCACTGAATAAAGACTTCGCTCCAGCGCGTTGGACAATTCGCGGACATTTCCGGGCCAATCATAACTCTGAAAAATCTTCATGACTTCGTCAGATATCCCTTTGATGTTAGCCCCGAGTTCTTTAGCCAGGTGACTGATGATGTGATTTGCAAGGAGCGGGATATCCTCTTTTCTTTCCCTCAGGGGCGGGATCTGGATGGGGACGACGTAGAGCCGATAAAAGAGTTCCTTCCTAAATTTTCCCTGCTCGACCATGTGCTCAAGGTCATGACTGGTAGCGGCAACCAGACGGAAATCGCAACGCATGACTCCCGTACTGCCCAGCTTCTCAATTTCCTTGTCTTCGAGAACACGCAAAAGCTTGGGCTGCATTTCAAGCGGTAGTTCGCTGACCTCATCGAGGAAGATCGTTCCTCGATGCGCAAGCTCAAATTTCCCGGCCTTGCCCTTGCTCCCCGCGCCGGTAAAGGCCCCGGGTTCATATCCAAAGAGCTCGGCTTCCAGAAGATCCCTCGGGATGGCTGCGCAGTTTACACGGATAAAGGGGAAGGGTCGCCTCTCGCTGGCGTGATGGATTGCATGGGCAAAAAGTTCCTTGCCGGTTCCGCTTTCCCCCACGAGAAGGACGGGGGCGTTCTTCACCGCGGCCTTGAGGGCAAATTTTTTGAGCGCTTTGATGCCATCACTTTTCCCGATGATATTTTCGATGGTATATCTCGATGAACGCAGTTCTTGCAATTCTTTTTCATAGAGTTTGACCTTCGTCTCGAGGAGCTCGAGTCTTCGGGCCACGGTCTGGAGATCCCTGACATCTTCAAACATGACCTGACCGAAGACGGCCTCGAGAACACCATCCACAAAAATAGGGATGCGCTGGACGATCATGTCTTGATCCATAATATGATGTGGCCAGTTGATCTCGGGTATACCGGTCTGAGCCACGATATGCATGCGGGTATTTTCAACGACATCCGTGCAATGTTTCCCGATCTGCTCACGGGGATCTTTTTTCAAGAATTTACCGTAGGCCTCGCTAAAAAACGTTATGTAGCCCTGGGGGTCGGTGATGAGTACGCCGCTCCTGATATTGTTCAAAACGGCCTCATAAAGCCTTATCTTCTGTTTGAGTTTTAAAAGATCGTCGTTCCCCATTTGTCTGTTCCCCCGGTGAGTCTGATTATAAATATGAATGGTTGACAGGTATGGTTAAACAATCATTTTTATACCGCGGTATTGAAATTCGAATCTGTTGCATTATGGCTACAAAGATTATTTTAATCAAGTTATTTCACAACTAATCATGATGAAGTTATCTGCTGAGTTTGTATGACATGAACTGAAAAAGCGTGAGATAAATGCTTTTCTTCATCAGAAAAGATAAAAAAATGATGGATAAAACATTGAAAGCAATAATTTATTCCATAGTCATCATATTTATGCATAGTAGTTTAAATATCTTGACATACAAATGCCATTTTCATATCTTTAATTATCAAAAGTGAGCACTTACCAAATGTCAATAATCAAACCCCCAAATAGGAAAGGAGAAAGCCATGATCGTCACACTGTCTAACGGGCGGCAAATACCTGTAGAGATGCACAAGGTCAAGATCGTGCAAAAAATACAACTCCTCCCCGCTGCCGAGCGGCTGAAATGCCTGCGTGCGGTAGGCTACAACACATTCCTCCTGCCGTCGAGGGAAGTCTTCCTCGACATGCTGACCGACAGCGGCACAAACGCGATGAGTGACAACCAGCTTGCCGCCATGATGGTCGCGGACGATGCATACGCCGGTTCCGAGAGCTTTTATAAGCTGGCGCGAGTAGTGAAGAATGTCCTCGGGTTCGAGCACACACTGCCGGTCCACCAGGGTCGAGCCGCAGAGCACCTGCTCGCAAAGGTCTTCATTAAACCGCCGCAAGTTGTGTTGACCAACTACCACTTCCCCTCGACCCGGGTCCATGTGGATCTCGTAGGGTCCCAGATATTCGACCTGGTGGGGGATGAAGCACTGGTCCCAGCGGGAAGCGCGCCGTTCAAGGGGAATATCGATATCCAGAAACTTAAGAGCATGATTGAACAGTACGGCCCGGAAAAGATTGGCTTCGTCCGGATGGAAGCAACAACGAACCTGATCGGCGGCCAGCCGTTCTCGATGAAGAACCTGCGTGAGGTGAGGGAAATTGCGACAAAGCACGGCCTGATATTGGTCCTCGACGGCAGCCTCATCGGCGAAAATGCCTACTTCATCAAGCAGCGCGAAGCAGGCTACTACGGCAAGTCAATCCGGGACATTCTCAAAGAGATGATGAGCCTAATAGACATCTTCTATATGTCAGGACGCAAGAGCGGCGGCGCCCGCGGCGGCCTCATCGCAACGAACAATAAGCGGTACTTTGACCAATTGCTGGTATGGCTCCCGGTGTACGAAGGTTTCTCAACATACGGCGGAATGTCCACAAAGGAAATTGAGGCAATGGCGGTGGGACTGGAAGAGATGACACAAACGGAGGTGGCGGGAAGCAGCCCTGAATTCATTCGGTACTTTGTCGAGCGTTTGCAGGAGTATGGTGTTCCGGCAGTCACCCCACCGGGCGGGTTGGCCTGCCATGTCGATGCGCGCGCATTCCTGCCGCACGTACCGCCGCTCCAGTATCCGGCAGAGTGCCTGAATGCGGCGATGTATCTCGTGTCGGGAGCGCGCGGCGTTGAGCGCGGGACGATGTCCGAAGACCGGGACCGAAGTGGGAAAGAAGTCACAGCCAGGATGGAACTCGTGCGAATCGCCATTCCACGCCGCACTTACACCCTCGGGCATATCGAATACGTAGCGGATCGTGTGGCGTGGCTCCACCGTCACAAGGACATCATTGGGGGACTCCGCTTCGTGGAAGAGCCACCCGTGATGCGGTTCTTCTTCGGCCGGCTCGAACCGGTCGGAGGCGACTGGGGTGCAAAGCTTGTTGAGGCGTTCAAGGCCGATTTTGGAAATGAGAGTTAAGAAGATTCCCAGTAACATGGCTATGACCTCGAGTTTCCGAGGCATTGTCATTTAAAGCAGGGGCTGTGTAAGACACAGCTTGTGGGAGAATAATCGAAACCCTGTTTCTCCAAAAGAGAACGGGGTTTCGCTTTTTATAAAATATTAATATGAATCAAAATAACTCTCAAACATATCCCGTTCATCAACTTGTTCTATCCAACCAGATGTTCCTCTAATTTCTTATCCAATACATCTCTTATACTTTGTGACAGAACGCTTATGCTATATGGTTTCTGAACAAAACCCCCACATCTATACTCCAGTATCTTTGCCGGATACCCGTCTATGCTGTATCCGCTGGAGAAGATAACTTTGATCTGAGGATTGATAGTCTTGAGGACATCGAAGACCTCTCCACCTCCCATTCCCGGCATGATCATATCCAGGATTACCAGATCGATCTCCTCCCGCTTTGCCCTATAAATCTCTATAGCCTCCCGACCACTTTTGGCTACGATAACCCTGTAACCAAGCACTTCAAGAATCTCCCTGCCCACATCAATGATTATCTCTTCATTATCTACAAGAAGGATAGTTTCATGGCCCTTCAGAACCTCCTTGGCGGGCTGTTTTTCCGCCGACATCTCTTTTTCTGAGGCCGGTAAAAAGATTTCGAAAGTAGTACCATGACCCTTTTCACTGTGTACATTGATAAAACCTCCATGACCCTTGATAATGCCGTAGGCGGTGGCAAGACCCAGGCCGGTACCGCGTCCCATTTCCTTCGTTGTAAAGAATGGTTCAAATATACGCTCCCTGGTCTTCTCATCCATCCCTGCGCCTGTGTCGGTCACGGATACCTTTACGTATTTACCGGGTTTAACAAAATGGCCCTTTTTAAAAATTCCATCAGCGATAACATTCTGGGTCTCCAGAAATAGGTCACCCCCTCCCGGCATGGCATGCTGGGCATTGATATAGATGTTCGAAAGCACTTGCTCAATCTGTCTCTGGTCAACCTCTGTTATCCAGAGGTTATCTTGAAATTTCCAATGTATGGTAATCTCACCCCTGGTAGTGCGGTCGAACATTGTAGATGTCTTTTCAAGGATAACGTTTAAATTGGTCGGTTTAATATCGTATTTTCCCTTCCCGGCAAATCCTAAAAGTTGTCTTGTTAATTCAGCTCCAATTTTGACCCCTTCCTCGATACTTTTCAGTTTCTCAAAATGGGGATGTTTATGTTCCACGTTGAAAAGCATTAGAGACGCATGTCCCTGGATAATCGTCAGAAGGTTGTTGAAGTTATGCGCAATGCCCCCTGCCAGAGTACAAATAGCTTCCATTTTCTGGGATTCTATTTTTATACGATCGGTAATGTCTTTCATTGTTCCAACGACGCCGATTAATTCTCCTTCCATATCCAGATTGGGAGCACCACTGATACTGACGGAACGTTCTGATCCATTCTTATGTAGGAGTATACTGATCACCTCCGTAATAGTATTCTTTCCATCCCGGATTCGTTTAAAAAGTCGGATATATTCTTTAACATCCTCTTTTCTGGCAAAATCCACAAAATATTTACCAATTACCTCATCGCGATGGTGCCCCAATATCTTTTCCCAAGCGGGATTGACATAAGTGAATGACCCATCAGTGCCTAGGGTATAAATTATATCCGGGTCATTTTCGCTTAATAAGCGAAACTTTTCCTCACTTTCGCGAATTTTTTGATATGACATTGCATTGTTGATGCTGACAGCAAGTTGATTGGCAATTCCCACCAAGAGGCTTAAGTCACTCTGGCTGAGGGCTTTTTTGGATCTGACATTATCCACCAGTAAGACGCCAATAGATTCTTCTTTGAAGACAATCGGAACGCAGATAAATGACTGTGCCCCCATCCGTTTTGCAAACTCTTGCCCTTCCTTTGAAAGATCATTTTCAAGGTTAGCTAAATCATCAACGAGTAATGGTATCTGCTGCCGAAAAGCAACTACAACAAGTGGTCCCTTGGAAGGAAGATGATCAAGATGAAACTCTATTCCCGTCAGATATTTCTCATATTCTGAATCGTAACCATAACCAGCGCCATATATCAGGCTCGTCTTTTCCCGATTGGCAAGCATAACCATGCCCCGATCAAAGTCAAGACGTCTTTCCATCGTTACCATTACACGTTTAAGAAGATTATTTATATCTAAAATGCTTGAGATGGCCTGACCGATCTCTTGAACAAGTGCAGCATTATTGTAATGGACATTTGTTTTATCTAAAAGATTACCGGCCAGTTCTCCCCGAATTTTTAAATTTGTTTGCAGTTCTCTTCTTTCCATAAATAATGAATAAAGCGACGCCCCCGTCACAAGTAAGGTACATGACAAAACTGTAAACACCCAGGGTATAAATGGCAG
Organism: Syntrophales bacterium; assembly: GCA_035625045.1. Classification (GTDB taxonomy): domain Bacteria; phylum Desulfobacterota; class Syntrophia; order Syntrophales; family UBA2185; genus DATKLL01. The sequence goes on from DASPQI010000102.1 coordinate 25,823, forward strand.
GACAAAATAAAGTATCAGGCAGAGAACTAAGCTGAGAAGGGAAACGTAATTAAAAATCAGATTCCTCAAAAAGGAGGGGCGGACCTCCCATGTAATGATGTAATGACAGTTATTATCTCCTCTGTGTACACAGGAGGGATGATTGATATCGGCAAGTTTACCCGTAAACAGCTTTGATAGAGACTCAAGATACCCCAGCCTGTTCTTGCATTGGTATGGCTTTTCGATAACTCCCGGGTTTAGTTTGACAATAACCTCTGCTTTGTTAGATCCGAGAGTCTTGACATGTAGTGTAGCGGCTTTGCTCAGGAAGGAACTGAGTCTTTCCACGGCCTTGTATGCAGATGAGGGAGTGATAAATCCCAATGCATATTGTGCTATAGTGCTGCTAGCTTTGGAAAATGGCGCATAACGGCCGGCTTTACGGGGAATTTCCGGGTCTTTTATTTCCTGATCCAGGATCTCCTGGAAACGGTCAACCTGGTTCTGAGTAAACCAGTGTCCCCCATCTTCAAGCTGGTAAGCGGTTATCTCTGCATATTCAAGAATGGAGGCGATGTCGACTTCAGGGTGATGTTCCTTCAGATATTCTAAGTAGCTTTTAATAATTCTACTGTTATATAAGGGAGTTTCTTTCATTACCAATCCATGTCTTCCAGCTTTCAGACAGATTGAATCCACATCACTCAGGTTATGAGGTGTATCCCGAATCTCCTTGCTTCAAATAAAAACTATACCGGGTCAAGTATCGGCAAAAAAACTCATTTTCTTAAATTATCTAACTCGCTACCTTGTTATATTAATATTTCGAGATTTTTATTATAGTTATTATTCCGATACTTCTTATCATCATATTTATTTTGAGATTGCAATACTAAAAAAATACGGGAAATTTACGAGTATAAAACTAGTATTATACAATTTGCACACGATAGGAAAAGCGGAGAACCATGAATATCTATCTATTAAGTCTCCCCTTTATAAGGTGAGATTTAGAGGGATGTTTGATGATATGGGGGATAGCCCCCTTACTTCCTTTCGAAAGGGGGGGGACTAAGTTTCATTTTCACGGTAATGACAGTAGGAGGCAATATCTAATATTTTACAAAACCGTTAAGAATTGATATTAATCACTTTGAAAGGTAATGGGAAATATAAGTATAAGCTAACATCTACATCGATTAAAGGAAACCGCAAGGAGGGCTTATGGAAAATCCTGTTGAAAACTATTGGCAGAAAAGACTGGAAACAGTTGGAAAAGCTCTTGAGGCAAACAATTTTGAGGTCTTTATCGTGCAGTCAGCACATGAGGCAAGAGAGCTTGTTCTGAATACACTCATGCCCCGGATTGATCCCAAGGTTGTTTCCTGGGGAGGTTCGATGACCATCGGGGCTACAGGAATCATGGAAGCCGTAAAGAAGAATCCCAGCCTGTCCTATATTGATCCCTATGAGCCCGGTCTCAGGCTTGAAGAAGCCTACGAGAAGCGCCGCCAGGGTCTTCTGGTGGATCTTTTTTTCTCCGGCACCAATGCGTTGACAGAAGATGGTGAGCTTGTCAATCTCGATGCCACTGGCAACCGGGTAGGGGCAATCAACTTCGGTCCGAAGAACGTGATCCTGGCCATTGGGCGCAACAAATTGGTACCAGACCTGGCTACCGCCATGGATCGGGTCAAGAACCTGGCAGCGCCGATGAATGCGATGCGACTGAGCCGTAAGACACCTTGTGTTGAAACATCGTTTTGCCAGGACTGCAAGAGCCCGGACAGGATTTGCAATGTATGGACGATAACTATAAAATCTTTTCCCAAGCATCGGATCAAAGTGATCCTCATTAACGAAGACCTTGGCCTCTAAAAGCAGGAACCGAATCATGAGTCAGGAGGATGTGATATGAAAATAAAATGGTACGGGCACGCGGCATTTAAGATAACGACCGCCGGCGGAACGAGGATCATCATCGACCCCTATCAGACCGGCTTTTCGGGCGGCACTTTATCATACGGGAGTATTACCGACGAAGCCGATATAGTGATTACAAGCCATGATCACGGAGACCACAACTATATGAAAGACATAAGGGGAAAATGTTATCGGATAAAAGCGGAAGGCGATTATGAGATTAGAGAAGTAAAGATTAAGCTGATCCCCACCTTTCACGACTCTTCAAAGGGAAAAGAAAGGGGCAATAATCTGATTTCGGTGATTGCGGTGGATGGATTGACATTGACCCATCTGGGAGATCTCGGGCATGACCTGAGCCGGGAGATATTGAGGACGATCGGCGCAGTCGATATACTGCTATTGCCTGTGGGCGGCTTTTATACCATTGATGCTGCGGCAGCCACGAAGGTTATGAATGATGTCAATCCTAAAATCACGATACCGATGCACTACAGAACCGATAAATGCAGTTTCCCGATTACAACAGTGCAGGAGTTTACAAAGGGTAAGACGAACGTTCGAACTATGCGGGAATCAGAACTGGCAGTCACCAAGGAATCTCTCCCGAAAGAACTGGAGATAGTAGTTTTGCAGCATGCGTTGTGAGAACAAAAAATATTCAGAAGCCTGTCGATATGTTCTAGCGCGGCTATATAGCGGAATCATTCGTCGGGTTTGTATTTTCTTTCCGTCTTAACCGCCGCAGTGTCCTTTTCTCTCAGGCTCTTGTCCACAAACCAGTCGATGAGCTTTCTCGCTATGCTGATCTTCCCCGGTATCGTCGGGAGTCTGTCAGGCTCGAACCAGCGGGCATCCGTGATTTCCGACTCGTCAATCCTGATCTCGCCGCTTTCATACTCTGCGGTAAAGCCGATCATAAGAGAATCGGGAAAAGGCCAGGGCTGACTTCCAAAATAGCGAATGTTCTTTACTTTTATTCCAACTTCTTCTTCAATCTCACGCTGAACTGTTTCCTCGAGTGTTTCGCCCGGCTCGACAAAGCCTGCTATGACGCTGTAAAGCTCCTCAGTGAATCTTTTCAAGCGGGCCAGGAGTACCCTGTTTTCCCTTTCTACAAGAACGATGACAGCAGGCGAGATGCGGGGGAAATTCAATAAGCCGCACTCCAGGCACTCTTTGGCGTTCATGTCTTTCGCGCGAATCATTCCTGCCCCGCAGCGGCCGCAATAGCGACTGTTCCTGTCCCATTCCAGTATGTGCGACGCCCTCATCGCTATCATGTGGAAGGATTCATCAAGGCGTCCATAAAGATACCTTAAACCACGGAGGACCATTGTTTCGGGGATAGTGATTATTTCAGATACCTCGGCGCAATAACAATGACACCCGGCCAGGGTTCCCAGATACCACTCCCTGACCGGATGAATTCCGAGTTCAGAAAGGTCTCTTGCAAGAGGGATGGAAATTATTTCCCCCTCCTCCAGTACCGCCATTCTATGCGCCGCAAATACGAACCACCACGCCGGCTTAATCTTCGACGGAGGTGGAGTGACGGAGGGGATAAGTTGATCGTTCATATTTATAATTTAATTTCCTCCAAAAATCAGCATCCGTAAACTTCAATTAATTATATCATCTGCCGCCCTTCCGGGTCTTTCTTTTTCCTGAAAGTTCTTTAATGAATTCGTCAAAATCGATCCCAAAAGACTTAGCTAAAGAAGCTTTTTGCTCCATGGTCATACGGCCGTCTCTATGTTCACCGTTTAATATTCTTTCCATGTAAAGTACATTTTTTATAAATTTCAGCTCCTCACTAACGATTCTGAGATGCTTTACCAACCTTTTAAAGGATGCGTCTATTTTCTTGTTATTTTCCCCCATGGCTTCAACCATAGTTAAAAGTAATCGGGCCACGGCAAGTTTAAAATCATCATACTCCAGTCCGGACAGATCATTTATCTTTTTCTGGTCCATGATTCCCTTCAGGTCCACTACATTTTCAGCCATGTTTATTGATTTTTTTCGTTTCATGATCTCTCCTCGATAAAGCTTAGATTAAAGGCCTGAATAAATATAACATGACAACGAATTGATAATTTGATGTATAGAAGTATCGTGATTTTGACGGTTCAAAAACATGACTCGCGAGATGAGTCTGTCACATTAGGTAGGTTTGAAGTGCTTTATAACTATGAAAATCGGCATCAACAAATGACGCTCCTACATGGATGAATTCTTTGGAGTCTGCTATTCTTTGTGATTCACACATCAAGTGAATCGGCCTCTTCTCATTTGGCAAAGTGAAAATAATTTCAAAATTGGATTTGTCCTGATCGACCGACATTTCACTATGAACATCCCGGGGAATTAAAATGCAAACACCATTAAGGGATATATCCGTTATCGATCCCGCATGTAATTTTGCGTCTACTGAATTGTGTCGGTT
>DASPQI010000103.1:0-9185 GCA_035625045.1 Syntrophales bacterium
GCATTTTCTACAAAGTACTTCCTGAAACAAAGCATCCAATTATTATGACGTGAATGCATCCTTTTTCCTTGTAAGTTATTCCGTTCAAAGTCAATAAAAAGTTTTGGCTACGTTATGCCAAATCAAAAAATTGGTACAACCCTGGACAATCCATCCAACATTTGCTATCCTAACTGCGGGATGGAGCAGAGACGATGATCCCGCACTTAGTGAAATTATCACTATGGGACATCTTACACTCCATCCTTGTTTTGTATTGTCTCCTTGAAATAGGCGCTTTGTTGTCAAAATCCTGATAGCGGCGGTTTTTATCTTTGACGATTGCCATTTGTTTCTGGACCATTTTCGTTCTGTTGTCCACATCAATTTCCGGATTATAGGGCTGGTTGTGTTTCAGCATGCCGTAAATGACGCGCAGGATTTTGTGCATGCAGAGCCCGACAGCAACCATCCCTTTCATACCTTTTTTGGTATGTTCTTCATAGATGCCGCGGATATGGGGATTTTTAGAAATGGCAGCCATGGTGATCATAAAGAGGATCCGTCGAGGTTTTTTTCTTCCCTGTTTGCTCATATGATACCCGCCAATGTTGTCGCCGCTGGTTTTGAACACTGGATGAAGCCCGAAAAAGGAAGCCAGTTTCTTCACGGAGGCAAACCTTTCCAGGGCTTGAATCTCGATCATTAATCCGATGGCGGAGACGATTCCTATGCCTTGAAAGGTCATTAAAAGGGCGACTTCCGGAAGAGAACACAGGGCACTCATCTTCTTCTCTTGCGCCTGAATGACTGCTTTGAGCTGGATAATCTGCTCCACCGTATCCACAATAAGCTCTTCGGTAATACCATCTGATGCCGAGGCCACAGAACGTTTTGCCTTGTCAATCAGTTCTTGTGCACGAAAGGCGGAGACATAGGGGATACGGGCCAAAGATTCCGGTGTGGCCTCTGAGAGCTTTTGGGCCGTGGGGTAACATCTCAAAACTTCCAATAGCCATAAAGAGACCTTCTTTTTACAATATGCCATGAGCTCCGGATTTGCAGAATACAACAAGGACTCCAATTGATTAAGCAACTGGGTCTTTTGCTTGGTAAGCATGTTGAAGAAGCCCCAAAGCTTTCTTAGGCTCTCCCAATAATCTTCCTGTTGGTAAGATACCCTTTCGGGGTGAGAAATCATGTATTCGGCAACATCCCGGGCGCTGATTTTGTCTGTAATCACCCTCCTGAGGGAAGCCTTGCTGTTGGCATTGACACCAAAGGGATTCAGACGCGCTGCCTTCATGTTCAGAAGTGCCTGGAATCTCATAAGGGTATGTAACCAGTTATTCTCGTACCCGCCGGTACTTTCCACGGCTGCAAAGAGCATCCCATCCGGATGCTTCTGGAGGAATCGCGATAGGATCTCATAAAGTTTACAATGACCAAAAGGTATCATCCAACTGAAAATTCGGCTCTACGATTTGTTTATGGGCATCGAGGATGACAAAATCCGCATAACCTTTGCTGACATCGCTGCCTAAATAATAGTTCTGCATGCGTTTTCCTTTCTGATAAAATATATTTTTAAAAGTGCCAGGAATCATCAGCCTTGTTGAATCCGGTGTCTGTGCACCAAGTTATTCCTCGACTTAAACCTGGCGGAAGGAAGATACTTACAAACGGTCTCGAAGACCAAGGTGCATACCTTCTCTTCCGACAAGATACAACAGGTTTTGCTAAAAGAAAAAGAGCTTTAATAATCTCATTCCTTATCTTTGAATATACAAGGTGCATTTTCCCAGTTTGTCTTCTTATGCTTGAGTACAAGCAGTAATGTGTGGGCAGGATCGATCAAAATATTAATTGCGTCCGGTGATGACTTGGCCTACAAGTCCTTGCCATAAGTTTTACCTACTGTTTAACCGTAGTTTATTGAAAGAAATAAATCATACTTTCCCACAAATATACTTTGTTTCGCATGGTATTCAATGCGGCCGATCTTGATAAAATCAGGTCAGCAGGACTTCAGTTGGCCTACGAAGGTACTCAAAGCTACGTCATTGGGAATCAATGAATACTGCTTGTAATGGTGGGATTAAGAGTTTCCTTGAACATCAGAACTGTCCTTTACCAACCGATATCCTACTCCCGGCTCTGTGAGGATGTACCTGGGCTGCGATGGATCTGCCTCGATCTTATGTCGCAATTGCGCTATATAAATTCGCAAATAGTGAGTGTGATCCTGATAGTTCGGGCCCCAGATAGCACGCAAAAGCTGCCGATGAGTAATAACCCGGTCGGCCTGCAAGGCAAGGTATTTCAATATCTCATATTCAGTCGGGGTAAGCCTCAGTTCTTTTCCCCTGATTGTGACTATCCGGCGGGCGATATCCATGGTGATCTCTCCAAATGCCAATACCGGTTCGTCTTCAGCCTTCGCCGAATGGCGCAGCGCTACCCTGATTCTGGCCAAGAGTTCTCCCATGCTGAACGGTTTCGTTATATAGTCGTCTGCTCCAGCATCCAAGGCCCCGATTTTTTCATTTTCTTTTTCCCGCACGGATAAAATAATAATGGGAATCTGGGTCCATTCGCGCAATTTGCTGATAATATCTTTGCCGTCGCAGTCAGGTAGGCCCAGGTCCAGAATTATCACATCCGGATGAAAAATCGCAGCTTGGTTCAGCCCATCATGGCCCGTGGAAGCTTCAGCAACATTGTATCCAGTGGCAGTCAGAGATATATTCAGCATCCGGCGGATCTGTTTTTCGTCATCAATGACAAGGACGCGCGCTCCATCAGACGGCATTTTCTTCACCTTTGACTATGCTTATAGGCGGAGCAGGCTGATCCGGTATGGGCAAAGAGATAATGAACGAATTTATGTTTCGTTCTGATGATTCTAACCATATTTTACCTTTATGAGCCTCAATAATACCCTTGCAGATTGAAAGTCCCAATCCTATTCCCGCCCGGCTTTCTGATGCATGCAGCCGATAAAATTTGTCAAATATATATTTTCTGTCCGCCATGGGAATGGCCGGTCCGGCATTTATAACATTAACTAGGAGTTCTTTACCCTGTTGCTGAACCGATATGGTTATCTCTCCCTGAGGTGGCGAATACTTTATGGCATTTTCGAGCAGATTAATGAGAACATGCTCAATTAGGGCAAAATCGGCTTTTATAAGAGGCAGATCGGCAGGGATATGGACCTGCAAGGGATGATTCTGTAAAAGGTCATGGACTTCCCGGATTGAAACGCCGATTATATCCTGCATGTCGCACCAGTCCTCATTTGGCTTTAGCATTCCGCTTTCCAGACGAGTCATATCGAGAAGATTGGAAGTGAAGCGGTTCATTCTTTGGGCTTCCTCCTTAATAGTACGCAGAAGTATTTCCCTCGATTTATGATCAATAACCGCGTCATCGATAAGGCCCGTTACAGCCCCTGTTATAGATGCCAGGGGCGTACGAATTTCGTGCGAAACAGAGTTCAATAATGCCGTATGCAGCTTTTCTGATTCGGAGAGCCATCTTGCTTTATCTGCTTCTTGCGACAATCGCTGACGGATGAGCCCAACTGCGATAAGGTTGGCAAAAGCCTCCAACATCTGATATTGCGCGGGTGAGACAGGCTCACCCTCTATTTCTGGAGTAACAGCCAGAACGGCCAGAGTCCTATCTTCCGCCTTTACCGGCATGAATAAAGTTGGTGATTCTCTGATAATCCCGGTCCCCTTTCCGGCACGTTGCCCGTATTCCAAGACCCATTGGGCGATCCCACGTTCGTTCTCACTGGCCAGAACAATCCCGGGGGGACTGGAGGCCGCCTCGCTCAATTTGTCATTTCCAGGATCGGACAGGAGAAGAATGATCTTCCCATCTATAATATCGGCAATAGCATTTACGAACCTCTCAAAAAGTGGATGCAAATCGGTTACGACAGCAATTTGTCGGCTCAGTTCGTATAGGGCCAAGGTCAGCCTCTCGCTCTTCACGGCTTTGTCCAATTCATCCCGGAGTCTCGCAGCCATGGTGGAAATGACAATTGCGACCAGCAGGTAGACGGCAAACGTGAACAAGTATCTAATATCATAGACTGCGAAACTATAAAGTGGAGGTACAAAGAAAAAATCAAACGTCAGTACGCCCAGAAGGGATGCAAAAAATGAAGGACCGCGCCCCCAATAGACGGCGCTAATCATGACCGGCAACAAATATAGTAGAGCTATATTCAGGAGTTCGAAATAGGGAGTTAGTAATTTCCCGATAATTGTAACAAGAACGGTAATCAGAAAGGTCCAGAAATAGGCCATACTTGTATGAACTGATTTCATAAATAACATGTTATCATAATATTAACGCCTTTGGAATCATAACGCTGCTCAGAAGCAACCTCCCATTATGGGAGGTATTGGATTAATGGCTTTTTCGACAGCTTCTGATGTGATCCGCCGCAGCCAGACAGCCCCGAAGGAAGAGGGGATTGTTATGGCTGCGACGGGGGTTTGTCAAAAATCAGAAGGCAAAATCAAAGACTAATCCGCCATATAAAAATGAACTGTCTCTATTTCCTGGGGTCGTGTTCTGTATGCCCCTCGCCTTTATTTCATACTTCGCATCGTTGCTGAGCGGGAACGTATACGAAATAGTCGGAGTTATGGTTATATATTTCGCCGGCGTGATGGGCAGACACAGTGTGACTATGCCATCGTGAAAATTGCTGAACTTGTCGTTCGTTGCCTGGTACTGGTCATTAAACTTCGGATAACCTCCGTACGAGGAATTGACATTAAACAGGTTCGCGTCCGCATACGTGCTCAGCAGATAACTGCCTGAGGCGGATAGTTTCAGGGAGATAAATTTGTTGAACTCGAAAATGTGGGAAACCCCTAACAGGAAGTACCACGCGTGATAATGGTCAATATCGTAATAAACAGTCAAAGTCGGTGTCAGTAGTTTATTTAAAGCCACGGATGCAAAAACCTCATGGGCCGGCAGGGGAGACGGGGCATCTTTGTTTGGCGCCTCCAGTCCATAGTAGATGTAGCCGATCCCCGCCGTTATCGGGCCGAAGGCCTTGCTGTAGGACAACGTGAAATCGGTTTCCGTCCAGGTGCTGGGATAACTGACTCCGGGTGTTGCCGAGTAAGGCCTGGTGTCGAGATTTCCCCAGAGGGTGGCAGAGAAACCTTTGTACCCTACCGTAACGGAAGGCTGGACAACAATGCTGTCACGCGTCTGCTCATAGCCGCGCCAGACGTATTTGGTGAGCACCGCAGTGTTAAAATCAGCCGTTGGTTTCTCCTCCTCGGCCGCTGCCTGGGCAACTGCCGGGGGTGGGGCAGGTACAGCTGCTGCCGGTGCAGGAGTTGCCGCTTCGGGTTTCGCCTCCTCAGCAAGGATGAAGGTCACACTTACTGTTAGCAGGAGCAAAATATTAATCATGGTTAAGAAAACGGTCCCCACTACTAAATATTTCTTCATCAACTGTTCCTCCTGTTTTAGGTCTATATGCGAAGAACATATGCCAGATGCAAGGATACTCCTTAACATCTATAATATATAAATTATGCCGGGCGGGCCGGTCGGCCAGGATATGCCCCACTCTGACTTTATGGTGCGCCGTACCGTTTGTGTAATTCGAGATTAATGTCGAGAACGTTGACATATTTCTCACCTACAATCCCATCCCATGGCGCAGCGGCGCATTCCTGCAACATGCTCTCGATCTCTCTCCTGATATCATTTGGATCGCGTTTCAAATTGGCGGCCCATTTGGAAGCAACGCGATGAAGCTGAAACTGAGCACTCTGAAGAGTGATATGCGGGTCCAGACCAGATCCGGATGCGGTTACCATATCACCCGGAACGTCCTGGAGATCAGCGTCGGGATGTTCCTCCCGCCACATGTCAAAGAAGATTGACTGAATGTCCGAGCCGGCATTTACAGGTTCGATCCGCTTTACAGTCTGGCCGGCTGCATCCTTCTTCTCAACGAACGAGAGAAATTTGCCGGGCTGCCTTTCAGAAAAATCCTCAAAGAACAAGACCGCCAGATCGGCAGCCTTCGGCTGCGGGGTTTCGGGATTATCCTTTATGAACCTGTCAACCTGATCCGGGTGCACTTTAGCCCAATTTTCCACGTATGCTGTCTGTAGGGGGTCCGCTTTCACCCAGGCTTGGGCAAGTGAGTTGTGCAGATCAGCCCATTGCGCCACGATGTGCGGTTGGCCTTTGAATGTGTCCTTCCGGAACCAGCTTTCAACATCCGGCGCCACGAGCTGTCCAGCTTTGGGGCCGCTACGGTATTTTACAATCGGCCCAAGCGAACGTGCCACACGGTCACGCAGCACGTAATTGGAGGCCGCCAGGCTTGAAGAAGCCGAAGCAGAGGCATCATAGGATGCCGCTGAGGGCCGCGGCTGAAAATATTCATCCTTAGTGAAGGGCTGCGCTATCAGCCGTGATCCCATCAGCCTGCCGTCCGGACCCTGCACAAGGCTGCCATTGGCCTTAAACGGGAAGAGGGTCTGGCCTACCACCCACAGCGCCAGCGGATAAAGAACGCAGCAGATGATTACTAAGATCGCTAACAAAAAAAGGCTTCTTGAAATGTATTTCATCATAGCTATGCTCCTCGATGATCAATCAACTGATCAGATGCAAAAAAACCATTACCATATCGATCAGCTTGATGCCGATAAATGGTATGACAACGCCGCCCAACCCCCAGATCAGCAGGTTCCTGCGGAACAGGGCATCTGCACCGAGCGCCCGGTAGGACACCCCCTTAAGTGCGATGGGAATAAGCGCGGGAATAATCAGCGCGTTAAAAATCACGGCCGAGAGTATCGCAGATGTCGGAGAGTGCAGGTGCATTACATCCATCACCTTGAGCCAAGGCAGGGTGCCGGCAAAAAGAGCTGGTATAATTGCAAAGTATTTAGCCACATCATTGGCAATAGAAAAGGTCGTCAGGGCGCCGCGTGTAATGAGCAACTGCTTTCCGATCTCCACGACTTCGATGATCTTGGTGGGATCACTGTCCAGATCGACCATATTAGCTGCGTCCTTGGCGGCCTGGGTTCCGGCATTCATGGCCAGTGCCACATCCGCCTGGGCCAGGGCCGGGGCATCGTTGGTTCCATCGCCCATCATGGCCACGAGCTTCCCCTTGGCCTGTTCTTTCCGCATGTATTGCAGTTTGGTCTCCGGCGTCGCCTGGGCAAGAAAATCATCGACACCCGCCCGCGCAGCGATAGTAGCGGCCGTCAGGTTGTTGTCTCCGGTGATCATGACAGTCCTCAGCCCCATCTTTCTCAGCCTCTCGAAACGCTCGTGCATGTGGGGTTTCAAAATATCTTCGAGAACGACTACACCAGCGATGTTCGTGCCATCGGCAACTGCAAGGGGTGTTGCGCCTTTGCTTGCAGCGGCATTTACAATCTTGCTAAGTTCGGCCGGCACACTGCCGTGATTGTCCCCTATGAACTGTATAATGGCATCCGGCGCCCCTTTTCGGATCCAATGTCCTTCGGGCAGATCGATCCCGCTCATGCGCGTCTGTGCCGTGAACGGAACAAACTTCGTGTCTGGCGGCACGTATAGTTTGGTACCACTCTGTTTTTCATATAACGCCACAATACTCTTGCCCTCGGGTGTTTGATCGGCTTCAGATGCCAGAGCGGCCAACCGCCCAACATCATCAGCCGAATAATTACCAATCGGTATAAAAGTTGTAGCCCTGCGGTTCCCGAACGTTATGGTTCCCGTTTTGTCCAAAAGTATGACATCAACATCTCCCGCCAGTTCAACTGCCTTGCCGCTCTTGGCGATAATGTTGGCCTGAAGGGCTCTATCCATCCCAGCGACCCCAATAGCTGCCAGCAAAGCGCCAATAGTCGTGGGAATGAGGCAGACGAGCAGGGCAATCAGGGTCGGAACATCAGTGCCAAGGCTACGCAGGGGTTCCTTTATGCCGATATATGACTTCATGTATTGTTCAGCATTCCAGGCCATCGGCCAGAGAGCAACAACCACAATCAGAAAAACCAGGGTAAATGCCGAAAGCACTAATGTCAACGCAATTTCGTTTGGGGTCCGCTGCCGGATTGCACCCTCCACGAGGGCGATCATCCGGTCAAGAAATGTGTCGCCGGCACCGCTGGTTATGAGGACGACAATACGATCGGACAGGACAAGCGTACCCCCGGTCACACCCGATCTGTCACCGCCAGCTGCGCGTATGACAGGGGCGGATTCACCCGTAATCGCCGATTCATCTATAGAGGCGACACCCTCGATTATTTCCCCGTCTCCGGGAATTATCTGTCCGGCTTTCACGATGACTCTGTCCCCCTGTTTAAGATCCTTTGACGAAACCTCCACGACTTTACCGGCCTCATTCAGACGAAAAGCTGTCGTCTCCTGACGCGTCCGCCTGAGCGATTGGGCCTGGGCCTTGCCGCGGGCCTCGGCCAGAGCCGTCGCAAAATTTGCAAACAGTATCGTCAGGAAAAGCCATATGTCGACTGCTATGAAATAGCTTATCGGTGCCTGCCCTATAGACCTGCTCCATAATGCCTGAATAATGTACAACAGGGTCAGAAGGGTTCCGACCTCGACCACGAACATCACAGGGTTTTTCCATTGAATGTCCGGCCTCAGCATGATAAACGCCTGCTTCAAAGCCGGAATTGCCATTTCTCTGTCAAACAAAGCTATCTTCTTTGCCCGACGCAGCGTTGTCGGCCGGTCCGAAGGAAACCCGGATTGACTTCTATCTTGTACTTCGTTCATGTGAGACTCCTTTTTTGCAGCTCCAATTCTTGTCATAATACATGTGAACGGGGCATCAGCCTCCGAAAGGTATAGGACCCACGTGCTCCGCCAACGGCCCCAGCGCGGCAACCGGTAGGAAGAGCAATGCGCCGATGATGATAATCGTACCGAAGAGAAGAACACCGAAAGTGATGGTATCGTCGCGCAAGGTACCCAGGCCGAAAGGGCTCGTTTTTTTCGCGCCGAGGAACGCAGCCATGGCAATCGGGGCGATGATCGGCAAATAGCGGCTGAATAGCATCACCAGTCCTGCTGCAATATCCCATGGGATGGCGGTTGGCGCTGGATTCGGATTGTTCGCGAAACCGAAGACAACTCCCAAACCGTCAAATGCCGAACCGTTGTTGGCGGATGCT
>DASPQI010000104.1:0-4216 GCA_035625045.1 Syntrophales bacterium
AAACCGTCCATTTCCGCCAGCAGTTGATTCAGCGTTTGTTCCCGTTCATCGTGTCCTCCAAATGTCCCGATGCCACGGGCCTTTCCGAGGGCGTCAAGTTCATCGATGAAGATGATACAGGGGGCCTTCTCCTTGGCCTGTACAAAAAGGTCACGCACCCGTGCCGCTCCCAGTCCCACGAACATCTCCACAAATTCCGATCCGGAGAGGCTGAAGAAGGGGACGCCGCTCTCCCCGGCAACGGCCTTGGCCAGAAGCGTTTTTCCTGTCCCCGGCGGGCCCACGAGGAGGATGCCCTTGGGTATCCTGCCTCCCAGTCCGGTAAATTTCCCGGGGTTTTTCAAAAATTCGACAACTTCGACCAACTCCTGCTTGGCTTCGTCAACACCGGCGACGTCCTTGAAGGTAACGTTCAATTCGTTCTCCATATATATCTTTGCCTTGTTTTTGCCGAGGGTCATAAAACCTGCCTGCTGAGTGCCCATCTTTTTCATGAAGAAGTACCAGATGCCGACAAAGAGTATTATGGGGAAAACCCAGGAAAAGAGGTCACGGAGAAAAGTTGGTTCTATTTCCCCCTTGAAAATAACTTTGTACTGATCAAGGATAGTAGACAATTCCGGGTCAACACGTATGGTTTTGAAGGTCTTTGTTTCATCGGGAGCGCCTCCTTCAACTTTCATCTTGCCCTGAATCTGATTGGCCGTAATGGCGACTTCAACAATCTTTCCCGCCTTGAGGAGATTTAAAAACTGGCTGTAAGGTATCGTCTGAACGGCAAACATGGAGGAGATATAACTCTGGATAAGCAATACCACCCAAATGCCGATGAGCACATACCAGACAGAAAATTTATGCTTTTTTTCCATGTCTTGCTCCCGGAATTTATCTCAGAATAATAATCTATGGACTTTTTTACGATGTCTTCAATAAGAAGTATATTTTTAAGTATAGATGTGAAATAACTTTTTTACCACATTTTTTTGTGACAGGGTTTACTGATGATCGATCGGATAATAAAACGTCCATGCTTGACGTTCATCTTTTGTGGTGTTAGTATAAAATATAAGTGGATCAAAACATGGCAGCAGGCGTTCTTAAATATACAGTCCTTAAAACTTTTAATCTCTCGTTTACATCAATCCTGTTTGTATTTCTCCTGACTTCATGCGCGTCCCACTATTTCAGTCCCCTTCCCGCCCCTGGTGAACCTTTTAGAATAAAAGATTTAGGAGACCTTCCCTACCAAGAGATCTGGCAGGGGTTTGTATTCAATGGTGAAAAGGTGGGTTTTGTGCACCTCAAAATTGTACCGAAGTCCGAGGTGCGCCAATTTCAGATTCTTTCGGATGCCATCATACGCATCCGCTTTCTGGGAATTGATAAACAGATCTCCATGAAAAGCGATGATACGGTAATGCCTGATCTAACCCTGATCTCTTTCCATTATGAACAGAAAATGGATGAAAAGTCTTTGATGCTGGATGGACAAACTACTGATCACAGACTGATGATAAAGCAAAAGAGTGGCGATGAGGAAAAGACAGCAGAGCTTAATCCAAAAGGATTGATCTACCCTTCAAGCATTATCAATCTCTTTCCCATCCTCCAGGGTATGAGGGTGGGATCCATGTATCAATATCATGTATTCGATCCCCAGACGCAGTCCATAGTCGAAGTTATTCAATCGGTCATAGCCTTTGAAGAAAGTAAAAAACTTTCGCTTGAGCCGTCTTTCAAGGTGGAAACGCAAATGCATGGTCATAATGTATCTAGCTGGATTAATATGAAGGGGGAGACGATATTTGAGCTGGGAATGGGAGGGGTTTTGATCACGTACAAGGAAGATGAAAAAAGCGCGAAAAGCTTTCTCGCGGAATCAAGCCTGAATAAAAAAGATCTCATTCTGGATTTCAGCCTCGTCAAAACTGACAAGCCCGTAACATGCCCGAGAGGGGCAGATTATCTGGAGATATCTGTTGAAGGTTTATCAGGGGCGTTAGCTCCCCTTCAAGGGCCAAATCAGGAGGTTTCGGAGAAGATAATTGGAGGAAAAACACTTGCATTTTTTTTCCTCAACGGCAATTTGCCGCCAAAACGGGAAACCGCTGGCGAGTCTCTAAACAGCGAGAAGCGTGGTTTATACCTTGCAGCTTCTCATCATATAGAAAGCGATCATCCAGAGATTAAGAAGGTTGCGCAGGACGTAGTCAAGGGTGCAACGACTTCAGTCGAAAAGATAGACCGACTGGTTCGGTGGGTGTCTACTGAGGTAAAAGATGAGGTAGTTGACAGCTTCTCGGCGGTCGAAGTCCTTCATACCCGGAAGGGAGCATGCCAGGCACACGCGATGCTGTATGGGGCAATGGCTAGGGCAGCAGGAATACCCACGCGGCTGGTGGGAGGCATTGTGTATATGGAAGGCATGGGATTTCTCTATCATAGCTGGGCGGAAAGTTATGCAGATAGGTGGTTGGCTGTAGATCCTACCTTCAACCAGGTGGGGGTTGATGCGACGCATGTCAAACTGGTCGAAGGCTATGACTGGGCATCCCTCCTGCAACTCGGGAAAATTGTTGGACAGATAAAGATAAAAATAATAAATTACTCATGCGGTCGGAATCCATAAGAAGCTGGATAGATGAGAAGTTGGGTTCAGACTTAAGTTTTAGGTTGATATAAATGGATCGAAGAGATTTTCTCAAAACAGCTATTGTATCCGGTGTAACTTTTGTTATACCAAATATTGCGGACACATTCCTTGACGTCCTGGAGGCTGCCGAGAAGGCAGACCTTATCGTTGCCCACGGCCTTTCACCGGCAAGTATAACCAAGGCTGCCATCGATGGTTTAGGTGGAATTAAAAGATTTATATCGAATGGCGATATTGTTGTTGTCAAACCGAACATCGGATGGGACAGAACACCTGAGTATGCGGCAACCACCAACCCGGAGGTTGTTTCTACAGTGGTTAGACTTTGCTACGAGGCGGGAGCAAAACAGGTCAAGGTCTTTGACCGCAGTGTTGTAGACCCGAGACGCTGTTATATACAGAGCGGCATTGCTGATGCTTCCTCCGCCGTGGGTGGTATTGTCAGCTTTGTAGATGACAGAAAATTCCGGGATGTGAAATTACCTGGTATTTCATTAAAATCGTGGCCCCTTTATAAGGAAATATTTGAGGCGGACAAGGTCATCAATGTCCCGATTGCGAAGGTACACAACCTTTCCACTCTTACCCTTGGAATGAAGAACTGGATGGGGATGATGGGCGGATTGCGAGGCAGGATTCACCAGAAGATTGAGGGGAGTCTGGTCGATGTTGCCATCGCCATCAAGCCCACACTTATCGTACTTGATGCAGTGCGCATACTGACTGCGAATGGACCACAGGGTGGAGACCTTGCAGATGTGAAACAGCTCAACACGGTCATCGCCGGAACGGATCAAGTGGCTGTTGACGCCTTCGGGGCTACGCTCTTCGGCCTGAAGGGGGCGAACATCGGCTATGTAGTGGCAGGATACAAGGCAGGACTGGGAACGATGGACCTGTCAAAAGTGAAAATCAAAAAAATTACTGTTTGATGGTTAAAAAAATCCGCATAGCAACGCAAGGGCTTTTTTTACTGATCTTTCTGTGGCTCTTCCTGCAGACCGAAGCGAAAGGGGCCAATGAACTCGGCTACCCTGTAAAGATCTTTTTAGACGCGGACCCGCTGATTTTCATCACAACAATCCTGGCAAGCCGTGATTGGTATAAAACACTGTATCTCGCCATTTTTGTGATCGTAGCCACGGTATTTCTGGGGCGGGCCTTCTGCGGGTGGATATGCCCCTTAGGGACCATGAACAATATGGTCAGTGTCCTGAAAAAGCAGCAACGCAAAACAGTCGCCATAGACTGGTACCGTTTTAAATATTATATACTGATCTTTCTCCTCACCTCGTCCCTTTTCTCCCTTCAGCTCATAGGGATTGTTGATCCCATTTCCCTTCTGATCAGGTCTTTTTCACTGGCCGTCTATCCGTTGACCAGCTCTGCGACGAATGCCATATTTGACGCGGGATATAACACAAATATCCCATTCATCGTGAGTATCTCTGAATTCCTCTCTTCGCTCCTTAAAAAGATTTTTCTTCCGTTCCAGCAGCCCTTTTACCTCCAGAGCGCTTTTATAGGGCTGTTGTTTTTTCTCGTTCTGGGGTTGAATCTTCT
>DASPQI010000105.1:0-6613 GCA_035625045.1 Syntrophales bacterium
AACGCCCAGTTCCTTCCACGCTATTGACGAACCGTCGACCGTGGCTATCTTCCCCTTGAATTTGGTGATCTCAGAAATCTCCTTAGCCGATTTAGCCGTGTTAACAACAAGTATGCCATCCGGTTTTAAACCATCAGCGACATTTACCAGGGCTACGAGGCTCTCATCCAGGACGACCACGATATCCGGATTATAGACACCGCTTCTGACCTTAATGTGGTGGTCATCGATCCTGTTGAATGCCGCTACCGGCGCCCCTCTTCTTTCCGGCCCGAAGCTCGGAAACCCCTGAGCATACTTACCCTCTTCGATGGCAGCCAGTGCGAGTAATTCTACAGACGTAACCGCTCCCTGACCGCCTCTTCCATGCCATCTTACTTCTATCATTGGAAAATCTCCCAGATTGGATTGATGTAGAAAAGTTAAAGACTGATGAACAAAAACGACGTCCGGCTACGTATTACAAAAATTTTTTTCTGTCAAGTTTTTTTTTAAAAAATTATTCGTTTCAGATTTTGAAACTTTACCCAGCTTACTGCGGAGGAACTCCGATCCACAAGGAATAACTATGTTACCCATTCGCTCGCTTGCCCCGCAGCAGGCTACGGAGTTGCGAATCGTTGCCGGATTCAGAGACCCCGCCGGTATTCCATGGATTTTGACAAAGTCATTTTGTCCATGTACTTAAGATCACCACCAACAGGCACACCGAGGGCGATCCGGGTTACTTTGACACCCAGACTCTTTACGAATTTATTTATGAGAAGGGCCGTAGCTTCACCTTGCACGCTTGGATTTGTAGCTACAATTATTTCTTCAACCCTGTTGTCCTCTATCCTTTTTAAAAATTCCTGCAATCTCAAGTGATCAGGCCCGATGCCGTCGAGTGGGGAAAGGGCTCCGTGGAGCACATGATAGGTCCCCTTGAAACTTCCACTTTCCTCTATAGCAATGAGGGAATCAGGTTCTTCAACAACACATATGATGCCCTTGTCCCGTGAGGCATCCATACATATTTCACAGAGATCGCCTTCAGCCAGATTGAAACATACGGAGCAAAGACGTATTTTCTGCTTTACTTCCAGCACAGATTCGGCAAGCTTTCGTGCATCCTCCTCGGACGCACGAAGGATAAATGTGGCTAATCTTGTCGCAGTTTTTTCCCCGATGCCAGGTAATTTGCTGAGTTCTTTTATCAGACGCAGTATGGGCAAAGCATAACCAGTCATTTGGAACCTGCACTACATCAGACCGGGGATATTAAACCCGCCTGTAATCTTTGCCATCTCTGCAGAGGCCATTTCCTGAGCTTTACGAATGCCCTCATTCACAGCCGCTGTGATAAGATCCTGCAGCATATCGACATCTTCGGGATTGACGACTTCTTTATCAATTTTAAGCGACAGTATCTCAAATTTTCCGTTTACCACAACGGTTACCATGCCTCCCCCGGCTGTCGCTTCAACAGTCTTGGATTCCAGCTCCGCCTGCATGCTGGCCATTTTTTCCTGGATCTTTTTTGCCTGTTTCATGATGTTTCCAAAATTATGTGTCAACGAACTTACCTCCCATGAATATCTATAACATTGTTAATCATTATTGCCTCTGGTAATAACTTCACGTACCACGGCACCTTCAAAAACATCCAGCACCTTCTGCAAAAGAGGATGGTTTAGGGCATCTCTCTTGATATCATTATTCCTGTTATTATTTGTGGCACCATTCTTCATTTGATTATGCCTGTTTCCGGAATCCGATTCCAAAGGTTCTATCTTTATCAAGACATCTTCCCCAAAGTATTCCTTTGCAATCTCGGTCAGACGATTTTTGTCATTCTCGTCTATAAGAAAACTATAATCTTTGTGGATACCAATTCTTAGACGTTTGTTTTCAAAACTTACGAACTCTCCAGACTCAATTTTGGAACCCAGCGGAGACCACCGCTTTTTTACAAAGTCCTTGTAACCCTCCCAAATATTTCCTGAGTTTTTACTTTCTTTGGCCCCTGGATCATCATATCCACTATGGACTTCATCAACCATTCCCGCCTGTGTGAGGCCAAAGAGTTCCTGAGAATGGACTGGGCTCGCCTCCTTTATCTCGTATATAGTCGGTTTAGACTGGACTACTTCCCCGGATGTCAGTCTTTTCTCAAGACCTTCCATCCTGGAAAGAATGACATCAATCGGTATCATCGGTTCGAGATAGGCCATCCTGACAAGGATGGTCTCAAGGTTGATGCGTGGATTCTGACTTTTTCTCACATTTTCTTCTTCCGCCATCAATATATCTAAAAGACGCTGTAGTGTCTCACGTGAACTGCCTTCCGTTTGCTTAGTCAAACCGGCCCATTCGTCCTCTCCCAGATCAAGCAGGTCATTATCTTTTCCTACGATCTTGGTAAGGAGTAAATTTCTGAAATGACTGATGAGCATTTGATAGAAATACTTCATATCAAGGCCGGCATAATAACCTTCCTCGATAATCTTCAGGCAAAGGCTTGCATTTCTTTCTAATATTGCCTTAGAAAGCCGGAAAAGAAAACGTCTGTCCGCCAGTCCCAAAATCGCTTCTATATCCTGATCCCTGATTTCAAAACCCGCATAAGATATTACCTGGTCAAAGATGCTCTGGGCGTCCCTCAAGCTCCCGTCTCCCGCTTCGGAAATCCACGTCAGGCCATTCTCACTGACATTAACCCCTTCCGCCCCGGCAATTTGGCGCAAATTGTGCTTGGTCTGCTTCAATGAGATCCTTCTGAATTCAAAGCACTGACATCGGGACAGTATCGTCGCCGGAATTTTTTGGATTTCCGTCGTAGCAAAAATAAAAATTACATGTGATGGAGGCTCCTCCAGGGTTTTCAGGAGAGCATTGAACGCCTCCCTCGTCAGCATGTGCACTTCATCAATGATATAGAGCTTATAGCGTGATGATAAGGGGGAAAATCGGACATTTTCCCGCAATTCCCTTATCTCATCAATGCCCCTGTTTGATGCTCCGTCAATCTCACGGACATCCATGGATATGCCTTCTGCGATCTCCCGGCAATTAGTGCATATGTTACATGGTATTTGTGAAGGGCCCTTTTCACAATTCAGGGCCTTGGCTAATATCCGCGCTACAGTTGTCTTTCCAATCCCTCGGGGACCGCTGAAGATAAATGCATGCGCAACTCGTCCCTGATGGATAGCATTCCTCAGGGTTTTCACAACATGCTCCTGTCCCACCACCTCTTCAAAGGTTTGGGGTCTGCATTTTCTTGCCAGAACGAGGTATTCCACTCGCATACTCCTCAGATGCGAAAACTTATTATTTTAAAACCGAGACCCTCACGGCTCGCTTCGCTCCCTCAGGGTCAATTGAAGCTCTCCGCAACAAAATGCGTAGAAGCTTCGATCCTTAAGGAATTGTTATGTTCCCTATTCGCCGCTTATCCCGCAGCAAGCTGCTGGGATTGCGCTCGCTCCCGGATTATGCTACGGCCATTTTCTTCGGCCTAGCCTTGAAAATGGCCAGTCTCATTGAGATAGCCAGGTTTACCCGCAGCACACGTCGGTAATTGCTACCGTTGCTTCCTTCCGGACCTGGCGGGGTTTACAACCCTCCGTTGCACGGGACCCGGCTATCAAATTTATTATAAGGATCAGGGGGTACGAAACAGGGATCAAAAAATTTATGCCTCATCCCATTCTCCGATCCTTAATCCCATGATACTGGCGGAGAGAGGGGGATTCGAACCCCCGGTACACCTTTGTGGGTATACACACGATTTCCAGTCGTGCCCCTTCGGCCTCTCGGGCATCTCTCCACATAGTTTTAAGGGACTCCCCTCAGGCTTCCATTAGATTAAAATAAAAACCCATCTTCGATGGATACTGGCGGAGAGAGGGGGATTCGAACCCCCGTGAGAGCTTTTGGCCCTCAAATCGATTTCGAGTCGATCCCGTTACGACCACTTCGGTATCTCTCCGCAAAATTATTTTTGGCTATGAATCAATTTTTTTTGATATCCTCTTTTCACGGAAAAATCTACTCAAAATTTCGGCGCAGGCATCTTTCTTTACACCGCCTGTTACTTCCACAGAATGATTCAATCTTTTATCATGCAGGACCCTGTACAGTGAAGAAACCCCGCCGCCTTTGAGGTCGTCCGCACCATATACTACCCTCTGTATCCTAGCCTGTATGATAGCTCCCGCGCACATGATACAGGGCTCCAGCGTCACATACAGGGTTGTTCCCACAAGGCGGTAATTGCCGACCTTTTCCGCTGCCTTACGAATTGCAAGGATTTCAGCGTGGGCGGAAGGATCCCCCGTCGAAATAGGACTGTTGTGTGATTTCGCCAGGATATCGCCACCGAGGGTAATTACAGCGCCGACAGGAACTTCCCCTTTCGACAAGGCCAGGAAGGCTTCTTTGATAGCGAGATCTATAAATTTTTCGTCATGATATTTCATAAACCCTCAACAACAGCCGATATATATCAAGGATAGATTTATATCTATCATAAAAGTTGATTTTTATCTCCTCACTGGCGTATGATTTCAACTGTAAAAGAAGGCATAGCATGATGTCAAAAAAAATCCTGATCATATCCATACTTATTTCTTTTACGAGCCATGTGCTCGTATTATATCTGACAGGCTTTGCGGACTGGCGAGGGAAGGCCCGTAAGGAGGACGTTTTAACCATTTCCTTGAAAGAACCCATGGCAGATATAGAAAAAAAACAGGAGGAGAAAAAGGAAGTTAAACCCTACCATAAGGACGAAGAAAACGTCAATAACCACAGGATGAAACGTGAAGAGACAGTTGATCTTGGCAGTACTGACGCCAAATATGTATCCTACCTTAGAAAAATAAAGAGACAAATTGAAGTTATATGGATATATCCCCAGGCTGCCTTAGAACTAGAAGAGGAAGGAACCGCCATAGTCAAATTTTCCATCAGTGAAAGTGGAGCCATCCTGGCAAGTGGAATCGTCGAATCATCAGGTTCAAATTACCTCGATCAGGGTGCGCTCGACGTTGTCAGATCGGCTGCCCCTTATGATCCTCTGCCCAAGGAGTTTCAGCTTTCACAATTAAACATTGTGGCAAGATTCCAATACAAATATACCGAATAACTTTGCCGGCGCTTGACACGGGGGGAAATTTTTACGCTGCTATTAGATTTCAGAATTGATTTCCATCAAGACGCGGTCCAGTTCAAGCAGCCGGTCTCTGAGCTCCGTTTGCTCCACCCACGGCTTTGACTCCATCTGAGACCTCCGTTCCTTAAGGCGGGCAAACCTGGCACCTATATCTTCAAAAATGTAATTCCAATCGATGCGGGGAATGGCTTTTTCCGGATACTCTACCCTCTTGAGTACCTGCCCTAGTTCCAGGGTTGTTTCTTCCAGATATTCCGGTATCAGCACCTTGAAACCGAATCGTTCCTTGATCAAACCCGCAAGCACTTGCTGGGCTGAATATTCCCCGTGTATCAGGAAGATCTGCATGTCACGGTTTTGAAAATGACTCAGCCACTGCAGAATCTGGCTTTGACCCGCATGGGCAGAAAATCCGTTTATCGTGAAGACTCTGGCCTTCACAGCAATCTCTTCGTTAAACAGACGAATTTTCTTCGCCCCATCGACAATCTTACGACCAGTCGTCCCCTGGGCCTGAAAACCGACAAACACGATACTGGCCCCCTCCCGCCAGATGTTATGCCGCAGATGATGCTTTATCCTTCCCGCATCTGCCATGCCGCTTGCTGAAATAACAATTGCAGGGCCGGAAAAGTTATTGATGGCCATAGACTCGTCCGTAGTCGGGGTAAAATGTATTTGCGGCAGATATAGAGGGTCCTCCCCCTTCTTTATCAATTCCCTGGTTTCTTCATCGAGGTACGCAGTGTGGTGGCGGAATATCTCCGTAGCCTGGATGGCCAGAGGGCTGTCCAAATACACAGGCATATCCGGCGGTAGTCTTCCATCTTTGTTCAGAAGATACAGACAGTACATTATCTCCTGTGTCCTCTCCACGGCAAAGGCAGGAATGATTACCTTCTCTTTATTGCCATAACTGTATGCAATGGCCTCTGCCAGTTCATTAAGGCTGTCATTCTCGTTCTTGTGATCCCGGTCGCCATATGTTGATTCCAAAAAGAGAAAATCAGCAGCGCTTACAACACTCGGGTCCTCCATCATCAACTGGGCGGGACGGCCGATGTCTCCGGAAAATACCACCTTGATCGGTACCCCTTCTTCTTTGATCTGGAGTTCGATCAGGGAAGCTCCGAGGATATGGCCGGCATCTTTAAAAGTTGCTTGAAGGCCGGGAAAGGGCTCAAAAGCTTCATTATACGAAACCACATCAAACATCGGGAATGTGGCTTCCGCATCCTTCTGTGTATATAGGGGTTTGATTTTATTGTCTCCGGAACGAAGATGTTTCTTGCTTTTCCACTGTGCTTCCATTTCCTGGATATGGGCGCTGTCGAGAAGTAATATCTTCAGTAAATCCCTGGTCGGTACAGTGGTATAAATCTTACCCTTGAATCCCCTCTGAACCATCCGGGGCAGAAGGCCGGAATGGTCGATATGTGCATGCGTAATGAGGAA